>JAZSQO010000055.1:0-2274 GCA_045538015.1 Acutalibacteraceae bacterium
TCAGTTGTCCTATGACACCCTGCTCAGAGAGAATGCCGAACTGGTAAAGAAGTTGGAAGTACTGGCGGCAAAACTGGAGGAGTATCAGAGTGAAGAGGATTCCATCCGCAACGCCCTGATGAACGCCCAGAAGGTGGGCGATGCTTCTCTGCGTGACGCCAAGCACAAGGCGGAGATCATCCTCAAGGACGCCACCATCAAGGCTGAGAAGATCGTTGCCAATGCCCAGTCGGAGATCCACCGCGAGCGCGACATCATCGAGAGAATGCAGCGGGATATCGCCGAGTTCAAGACCCGTCTGCTGCGCGCCTACAAGGAGCATCTGACCATCATCAACAACCTGCCCACCGACGAGATCATGCGCCCCGAGACCAAGGAACTGGCCGATTCGGTTCAGATGCTTGACCGCCGGGCTGCCGCTCCCGCCTATGACCGTGCCGGTCTGGGCGCCAGCAGCAATATGCGCAAGCCCCAGTTTGAAGCCAGCTTCGGCGAGGAGCCCGTTCCCGTCGAGCCGGAGGTGCAGGCCGAGCCGGCCGTGCCCAGCTTTGACGCTGTGCCGGTAGCCGACCGCTTTGACGCGGCTGCCGCGGCCGCCGCTGCCGTGCCCGCCGCTCCCGCTGAGCCGGGCGACACCCTTCCCCGGGTGGAGACTCCCGCCCGCCGCCGCCCGATGAACGCTCCCAGAGGCGGAGCCGGTATGCCCATGAGCGAAAGACCTGCCCAGCGCAAGGGCGGCATCACCGTGGATATCGACGATTCTTCCTCGGCCTCGCTCAACGCCCGTTCGGCGCCTCCCGCGCCCGCTCCCTCCCGCCGCGATCCCTTTGCCGACGATCTGCCCGATCCGGTGCCTCAGGGTGAGCAGGCCCCCGGAGCTGCCGACGACGAGCTGGGAACTCCGGCGAGCTTATTCAAACGCAGACGCTGACCGCCTGCGCGTTTACCCGTGAATACCGGGGCATTGCACGGCAAAACCGGCACTGCCCCGATTCGTTCTACCTGCATAAAATTATCAATTAACGCACATTGATGCGCACAAAGGAGGAATTCCCGCCGTATACGGGTTGGGAAGAGAAGTATATGTCTGTGGATTATAACAAGACACTTAATCTGATGGAAACCGAGTTTCCGATGAGAGCGTCGCTGCCTCAGCGCGAGCCGGAGATGCTCAAGACCTGGTATGAAGAGGACATCTACGGCCTGATGATGAAGAAGAACGAAGGCCGTCCCACATACAACCTGCACGACGGCCCTCCCTATGCCAACGGTGACATTCATCTGGGTCATGCACTGAACAAGACCCTGAAGGATATCGTTGTGCGCTACAAGAATATGGCGGGCTTCTACAGCCCCTTTGTTCCCGGCTGGGACACCCACGGCCTGCCCACCGAGCACAAGGCCCACAAAAAGGCCGGTCTGAGCGAGCCCGCCAAGCTGACCACCACCGAGCTGCGCGCCATGTGCCGCGAGTGTGTTGACGGCTACATCAACGACCAGCGCGAGCAGTTCAAGCGTCTGGGCTTCATGGGCGAGTGGACCAAGCCCTACATCACCATGCTGCCCGAGTTTGAGGCCAAGCAGATCGAGATCTTCTGCGAGATGGCCTGCAACGGACAGATCTACAAGGGACTCAAGCCGGTTTACTGGTGCCCCGACTGCCAGACCGCTCTGGCCGAGGCTGAGATCGAGGACGCCGAGGATCCCTGCCTGTCCATCTATGTCAAGTTCCGCGTGACCGACGACAAGGGCAAGCTGTCCGCTCTGGGTTGTGACCTCGCCAATACCTATTTCGTTATCTGGACCACCACCACCTGGACTCTGCCCGGCAACGTGGCCATCTGCCTCGGCCCCAAGTTCACCTACAAGCTGGTCAAGGCCGGCAAGGAGACCTACATCATGGCCGACGGCCTCTACGAGAGCGCCATGAAGGCCGCCGGCATCGAGGACTACGAGATCGTAGGCGAGCTGACCGGCAGCGAGTTTGAATACATGACTGCCCAGCATCCCTTCCTCGACCGCCAGTCTCTGGTCATCGTGGGCGACCATGTCACTCTGGAATCCGGTACCGGCTGCGTACATACCGCTCCCGGCCACGGTGTGGAGGACTATGTTGTCTGCCGCAACTATCCCGAGATCCCCATGATCGTTCCCGTGGATGCCCACGGCAAACTGACCGCCGAGGCCGGCCAGTTCGACGGCCTGACCACCGAGCAGGCCAACAAGGCCATCAAGGAGAACATGGAGCAGAGCGGCGCTCTGTTCGCCTCCGAG
>JAZSQO010000178.1:0-27398 GCA_045538015.1 Acutalibacteraceae bacterium
CGATCTTGCTTGCATCTTTTCCGTCATACTTCACAAAAATGCTCACCAATACACAAAGTATTGGTTCCGCTTTTTGTATCGTCTGACAAAAAATCTGACTGCGCAATATCGCACTTAGAATTATGCGGTATTGCCTTAAGAATACCGTCCGGAGCCTCCGCGAGAAGATCGCGGAGGCTTTTTTGTTCTTTCAGAACCGAATATTTATAACATTGGTTATCGGCTTTGCGCTGATTTCTTTACAACATTACCATTATATACAAGTGTTCGCCTGTGCGCCATTGGGAAAATCTCCAACTATTGACAGAAATTAAAATTTAGTGATATAAAGCATTGAAATATTTGAATGGAGCGTGTATAATTATAAAATCTCATATAATGGCGCAGATTCACAACTGAGCGCCATTCACATCAAGGAGGAAAGTTTATGTTACAGGCGTTGCAGTCTCTGCCCCAGAGCACCTGGCTCATGATGGGCACAATTGTTGTGTACCTGGTGATGATGATCGTCATCGGTATCATTTTCTCGCGCAAAAACAGCAGCGTTTCCGACTTCTATCTCGGCGGACGCCGTCTTGGCCCTCTGGTCACCGCCATGAGCGCCGAGGCCTCCGACATGAGCAGCTGGCTGCTCATGGGCCTGCCCGGCCTTGCCTATCTGTACGGCACCGCGGAAGCCGCGTGGACCGCCATCGGTCTGGCCATCGGTACCTATGTCAACTGGCTGATCGTTTCCAAGCGTCTGCGCCGCTATTCGGCCCGCATCGACGCCATCACCGTTCCCGATTTCTTCTCCAAGCGCTTTGGTGACAACAGCGGTGCCATTCAGGCTATTGCCGCAGTGGTCATCATCGTCTTCTTCGTTCCCTACACCGCTTCCGGCTTCTCCGCCTGCGGCAAGCTGTTCTCCAGCCTGTTCGGCGTGGACTACCTGACCGCCATGATAATCAGCGCGGCTGTTATCGTGCTGTACACCGCTCTGGGCGGATTCCTGGCTGCCAGCACCACCGACTTTATCCAGAGCATCGTCATGAGTATCGCTCTGGTTATGATCCTCGGCTTTGGCATCTTCTCCGCCGGCGGCTTCGGCGCCGTGTGGGAAAACGCCAAATCCCTCACCGGCTATCTGACCCTGACTCAGGTTCACGACGCTGCCGGCGGCGCTCCCGGCGAGTATGGCCCGCTGACCATCGCCTCCACCCTTGCATGGGGTCTGGGCTACTTCGGTATGCCCCACATACTTCTCAGATTCATGGCCATCAAGGATGACAGCAAGCTCAAGCTGTCCCGCCGTGTCGGCACCATCTGGGTCATCATTGCCATGTTCGCCGCCATCGTTATCGGCATCGTCGGCAACGGCATGACCTCCAACGGCGCTCTGGGTCAGCTGGCTGACTCCGAGACCATTATCGTTGACATCGCCGGACTGCTCAGCAAGATCGGACCGGTCTTCGCCATCCTTGCCGGTGTTGTTCTGGCCGGTATTCTGGCTGCCACAATGTCCACTGCTGATTCTCAGCTTCTGGCCGCCTCCTCCAGTATGTCCGAGAACATTCTGGGCGGCCTGTTCAGAATCAAGATGACCAAGCGCGCCAGCATGGTCGTTGCCCGCGTCACCGTTCTGGCCATCGCCGTCGTCGGCGTTCTGCTGGCTACCGATCCCAACAGCTCCGTGTTCCGCATCGTTTCCTTCGCGTGGGCCGGCTTCGGCGCCGCCTTCGGCCCCCTGATGCTGTTCTCCCTGTTCTGGAAGCGCTGCAACCGCTGGGGCGCTCTGGCCGGTATGATCACCGGCGGAGCCACCGTCTTCATCTGGAAGTTCCTGGTTCGTCCCATGGGCGGCCTGTGGGATATCTACGAGCTGCTTCCCGCTTTCATCGTTTCCGCTTTCTTCATCGTCGTTGTGTCGCTGCTCACCGGCAAGCCCTCTGCGGAGGTCGCCGCCGAGTATGACGCCTATCAGGCCAACATGAAGTCCGACGATGCTCAGCCCGCCGCCGCTGAGGCTGCCGCTGCTGAGGAGTCCTGCCCCTGCTGCTGCGCCGCCTGCGAGGCTGCCGCCGCCGAGGAATCCGCTGAGACCGTCGAGGCTGTCGAGGAGACCGCTGCCGAAGCCGCCGAAGAGGCTGCTGAGGTTGTCGAGGAGACCGTCGCCGAGGCCGCTGAAGAAGCTGCTGACGCTGCTGTGATCCCCGAGGTCCTCGAGGAAGCTGTCGTCGAGATTCCCGAAGTCGCCGAATAAGAGCGGAAAAGGCTTATACTGATTCCAAATGACCGCAAAGCCCCGACCGGAAAAACTCCGGCCGGGGCTTTGATGTATATTTTTTTCTGTCCGATGAAAAATATTGCCGCTTTTGATTGTGTTATGAGTGAAAGGAGGTTTTGCCGATGTGTTCGTTTGGTACCGATGAATACATAGACCATGTGGTCAAAAGCCACAGCGGCTCCCTGCTTCGGGCGGCTTATGCCGTTCTTCATTCCACCGCCGACGCCGAGGACGCGGCCCAGGAGGCTCTGGTCAGGCTGATGACCCTCCGGCCTCAGTTCCGGGACAGCGAGCACGAAAAGGCGTGGCTGCTGAGGGTGACCATCAATATCGCCCGGAATATGCGCAAAGCGTCGGAGCGAGCCGGACTGCCGGTGGAGGAGGATATTCCGTGCCCGGCCGGAGAGGATCGGGAGCTGCTGGAGCTGGTGCTGTCTTTGCCGGAGAAGTACAGCACGCCCATCCACCTTTATTATTACGAGGGCTATTCTATCAAGGAAATAGCGTCAATACTGAAAATTCCGCCCGCGACCGTGGGCACGCGCCTTGCCCGGGGCAGAGCGATGCTTCGGGAAGAGCTCAGTGATACGGCGAAAGGAGAGACCGACTGATGGATGAAAAGAAAGTCTACCGGGAACAGCTTGACCGGGTACAATTTCGGCCGGATTTTGAGAGTGCCGCGGCGGAGCTCATGCGCCGGGCGGCGGAGAAAAAGGAGAAACAGCCGATGATAACCAGAAAAAGCGTTAAGATAATCATTGCCGCCGCGGCGGCGCTGGCCCTGCTGACCACCACCGTTTTCGCCATTTCGGCTCTGCTGTCCCCTCAGGATGTGGCCAGCCGAATCGACGGGGAGATCGCTCGGGCCTTCCAAAGCGAAGACGCGGTGGAGCTGAACCAGACCGCGACTGTTGGCGACTACGAATTTACCCTGCTGGGCATAGCCTCGGGCAGCAGACTGGAATTTCTGGGTGACCTGCCGGAGGAAAATTCCCACAGCTATGTGGTGATGGCGGTGTCCCGTCTTGACGGCTCTCCCATCGACCCGGCAGAGACACTGAGCGCGCCTTCGGGAAAGATGCTGACCCTTTCGCCTTTGGTGGAGGGCTGGGCGCCCCATCATGTCAACGCCTGGTCGCTGTGCTGTGCCGGCCATGAGATCACCGTGGACGGTGTGCGCTACTGTCTCTTTGATTACACCAACCTTGAACTGTTTGCCGACCGCACCGTTTATATGGCGGTGTATGAGGGTCTTGCGCCAAGCGCTGAGGTGTTCACGATGAACGAGGACGGAACCATTGTTTTTGCTGAAGGCTACAGCGGCGAAAAAGGGCTGTTCACTCTGCCGGTGGATCCTTCACGGGCGGATGCCCAGGCCGCTTTGCAGCTTCTGATTGATCAGGGCATTCTGGGAGAGGACGGACAGCCTGTCGGAGAGGATGAGCAGTCATCTTCTGACGAATATGAGTACACGGAGACCACCGTCGAAGTGACCGGTGAGGTTGAGTACAGCACAACCACCGGCACGGTCGTCGTAGACCTCAATGGCGAAGATTTTTACAGTCAGGTGACCGATGATCTGTATTTTGAGGTGCAGTTGGTGACCGGGAACTGACCAAAACGGATAAAATTCATGCCCCGGAAGGTTTTGCGCCTTCCGGGGCCTCTTCTTGTATTCAGAAACTGAGAGCAAGAGCAAGGATACCGATATAAATCAGCATAATGGGCGTTCCGCGCAGAGCGGAGGGAATATCGGGATTGTCGGCGCGGCGCATACCCACATTCAGCAGCCACGACGCGGCGACGAACCCGACGCCGGCGCCAAGGCAATAGCCGATGACCGACGGAGCGTTGGTGATGCTGCCCTCCCAGAAGGGCACGGAGACCGATTCACCCCGGAACAGCAGCAAGGGAGCGGCCACAGCGGCACCGCCGAAGGCTCCCGGGGCCAGACAGTCGTCGACAAATTCCTCCGCCTTTGGTATCAGCGAGAGAATTTTTGAAATAGCCAGATACCACAGTATCGCGGCGGCCACGGTCACTCCCACCCGCACCGGGAAGGAGGAGGATATGGCCCATAGCGGGAAGTATCGGTCAAAGGGCATGGTCACAGCGCAGCATAACAGGGCAAAAAGTGAGATAAAGCCGGCGGTGATCATCAGCTTTCTCGGCCGGCGTACCGCGTTGAGCATGGTGGTGCTGTCGATAATGCCTCCCAGCAGAAAGTTCTGAGCAAAGGCGGCCACCAGCAGATAAAGAAAAAAGAATCCGATCTGTCTCATATTCTGCCTCCTTTGCCGGTCAGTGCGCGCACAAGGGCGATAAGCATTCCGCACAGAATGAAGCCGAAGAAGGGCGACTGCAGAGCCTCGGCTCCGTTGAGTCCCACCGGCGAGCCGAGCAAAGTGCCGCTGCCCAGCAGCTCCCGGACAAAGGCGACGGGCAGTGCGATGAGCGCGAAGCACAGCGCGCAGGCAAGACCCTCCACCACGGCCTCGCCCGCCAGAAGAATGCGGGCGTCCTGCCATGTGCGGTGCATCACAAGGCCGTTCATGGCCGCCAGAGGAGCGTAGACGCCCAGAGCGGTCACGCTGTCGGGAAACACATTATCCAGCAGAAGGGACAGCAGAAACACGGTGGCCGAGCAGACCGCCGCGTAAAAGGCCGGACGCAGCCGGGAATCCATGCGCTCCCGCTCCTTGCAGGCAATTACTCCGGCCAGAGGAAGATTGACCAGCATGAACAGCGAGAGAATAAGAGCGTTGGAAAGGGTAGTGCAGCCGGCGGCGATAAGGGTGGCTCCCGCGGCGCCGGTCAGCAGGGGATTATCCCGGAAGCTCTCGCCGAACAGCCGGCGGTTGTCGGCGGCGATCTGAGTGCGTACATCATTGCGTCTGAGGGTCATCTTTCCTGCCCTCCCTGTTTTTTCTTTTCCCGCTTTTCGCGCTCCAGCTCCTCGTAGAGCTCGTCCACATCGATGTCAAAGCGGCTCTTGGCGCCGAACTTTTTTTTGAAGGCGGCGGATATTCTGTGGCGATAGGCCGCGAGGCTGATGCCTCTGCCGCGGCAGAAGAATACAAAATAATCAATGGGCGATGCCAGAGCGGTCATCAGCAGCAGGGCGAACACCTCTCCGCCCTCGGCCGAACCGATGCGGCGGAAGATAACCGTCAGCACGCCGGCGGCAAGGCCGTAAATAGCCCGTCCGGAGCCGGTGTGAGGCGTGGTGAGGATATCGCCGGCAAGAAACACCGCGCACAGCAGAGCCGAGCCGGCCAGCACCTCGTAAAGAGGCCGCTCAAGGAAGGAGATCCCGCGGTAAGGTACCACAAGGGAAAGGCAGGCCAGCGTGACCACATAGGCAAAGGAAGACTGCCACGCCAGCGCGCGCCGCGAAAGCAGCCATCCGGCGCACACCAATGACATTACGGTGACCGCCGCGCCCATGGCTCCGGCGACGCCGGTGAAAAGCAGTCCCCAGATATTCAGCCCGGGATCAAGACCGACGCGCAGCTGCATCTGGGTGGAAAGCATATCGCTTATATTGGGCGAGCAAGGCACATCGCCCAGCAGAGGCAGAGCGTCCTTCGCACAGCCGAAAACATGGTCGGGCAGGCGGGAGATCAGCTGCTGCTCGGTGGGAGAGAGCAGGGCGGTGTTGTATTTTTCCAGAAGGTTGGCGCCCACCAGCACCGCAAAGCAGTATCCGCCAGCCTCGGCGCTGAAGGGAGATCGGCCAAGACTGCCGAAGGGCAGCTTGACCACGCCCACAGCAAACACTCCGGCGGCAAAGGGCAGCCAGATGGGAGCGGCGGCGGGCATAAGCAGAGCGCACATCATGCCGGTGTATACAGCGGAAAGGTCGCCGAGGGAGGCCTCTCTGCGCCGCATAAACTGCCACAGAGCCTCCGTGGCCACGGCGCCGAGTATTCCGGAGACGGCCATGAACAAGGCCCGGAAGCCGTAAATGAACAGCGCGCTGACAAGCAGCCCTCCGGCCGCGATCAGGCGGCTCAGGCCGATGCTCTGTACTGATTCTCTTTGGCGAAAATAAGGGGCGGTGGCGTGTTTCAGCTCCATAAGATTCATCCTTGTGGGGAAGTATTATTTCGCGGCAGCTCTGCGCCGGGCGTTGAGCAGCTTTTTCTGTGTGGATATGCCGCCGGGGCCGCCGGTGTCGCGGTAAGCACCGCCGGGCTTGAGGCGGTATGTGCCGGGCGCGTCGGCCATGCAGGCCTCCAGCTCGCGGGTAACCTGCTCGGCCTCTTCCCTGCCGGTTATGGGGAACATCAGCTCCACCCGGCGGTCAAGGTTGCGGGTCATCCAGTCGGCGCTGGAAAGATAGACCCGCCGCTGGTCGCCCTGACCGAAGATATAGGCGCGGCTGTGCTCAAGAAAGCGGCCGATAATCGAGCGTACCTCGATGTTTTCGCTCATACCCTCCGCGCCGGGAATAAGGCAGCAGGCGCCTCTGACCAGCAGACGTATCCGCACGCCGTCGAGGGAGGCCTTGTAAAGCTCCTTGATTATCCCTTTGTCGGTCAGGGAATTCATGCGCGCCAGTATGCGCCCCTCGGAGCCTTTGGCGCGTTCTTTTTTTATTTCGGCCCGGAAGCGCTCCCTGAGCCGGAAGGGAGAAACCACCAGCTTTTCCGTGTCGGGATCTTCAAGACTGCCGGTCAGACAGCGGAAAAATTCAAGGGCGTCTCCTCCGATGGCCATGTCGGAGGTCAGCAGAGAATAATCGGTGTAGGCCTTGGCGGTGACATCGTTGTAGTTGCCGGTGCCAAGGTGGGTGTATTTGCGCATACCGTCCTTTTCCCGGCGCACCACAAGGGCTATTTTCGAGTGGGTCTTCAGGCCGGGCAGGCCGTATATCACATTCACTCCCGCCTGCTCCAGCTTGTGACCGAAGGTGAGGTTGCGTTCCTCGTCAAACCGGGCGCGGGCTTCGATAAAGGCGGTGACCTGCTTGCCCATGCGGGCGGCCAGCTCCAGAGCGTCGATAACCGGGCTTTCCCGGGAGACGCGGTAGAGGGTAATGCGCACAGCCACCACCTGCTCGTCCTCCGCGGCCTGACGGAGAAAATCGAGCACCGGCTCAAAGGAGTCGAAGGGATGCTGCATAAGAATATCCCGTCGGCGAAGCAGCTCGAAGATGGACTTCTCCCCCGCCAGAGCATCGGGCAGCTTTGGCTCAAAATCGGCGTAGTGGTGAGCTTCGCCCACGGGCATGGAGAAGATCTCCTTTTCAAAGAAGGTCAGGTCTATGGGCGATGCCGTGTGGAAAACAAAGCCCTCGGGCACATTGAACGCCCGGGCGAGGAGGTTGACAAGACGCTTGTCCGTTCCTTTCTGGCATTCCAGCCGGACTCCCCTCCCCTTTGAGCGCAGGGGAAGCAGACGGCGGAGGGTGTCGGCAAGGGCGCCGGGCTCCTCCTCATCCAGCTCAAGGTCGGCGTCACGGGTCAGACGGAAGCATCCGCAGGACAGTAGCTCATATTCAGGGAAAAGCCCGCCTATATGCGCGCGGATGATCTCCTCGGCGAGGATCATTCTGCTGCCGTTGCCGGGAAGAACGACCACCCGGGGCAGCTGAGACGGGAGCTGCACCGCTCCGAAGCGGATGTCGCCCGACCTCCATTTTAGCACCGCGCCCATCCAGAGGGTGCGTCCGGGAACAAAGGGGTACTCTTCTCGCCGGGAGAAAATAACCGACTGAGCAAGGGGGACTATAGTCTCCTCAAAATAACGGGCGCAAAAATCGCGGTCGTCCTGCTCCAGCAGGTCATAACGGCTGAAAAGCTGTATCCCGGCTTCGGAGGCCTGCTCGGTCAGCTGCTCGAAGGCCTGAGACATCTCGGAATAAAGCCCGGCCGCGCTGTCGGCTATGGCGCTGAGCTGCTCCCGGGGCAGCAGTCCGGAAATATCCGGGCGGTCGGGGCGCTTTCTGCGGTCAGAAAGCACCGAAGACACCCGTATCATGAAAAATTCGTCGAGATTGGAGGCGGTTATGGCAAGAAAGCGCATCCGCTCAAAAAGCGGTGCGCTCCCTGCAGTCTGAGCCAGAACCCGGCGATTGAAGTCGAGCCAGCTCAGTTCACGATTAAAATACCGCCATTTGTTTCCGCCGGCCATGGTCAGCTTTCGGCGGAGTCGGCCGCGGCTTCGGCGGCGGGCTCGTCCTGACGGGGATCAAGCTTGGCGAGAAGCAGCACGACCACAAGGCCGACCACCGCGGCAACGATGGATCCCACGCAGGAAAGCACGGAGAAGCTGGCGGCCACCGGCTGCCAGATCTCGCTGTGAGCCACAAGGACGGTGGAGGCGATGACCACGCCGATGATAACGGCAAACATGGAACGTCCGACCTTGTCAAAGAGCATGGACACCAGCTTGGTCAGCAGCACCACGCACAGAGCGCAGCCCAGAAGGAAGGGCAGCAGGATGCTCATATCCAGCCGTCCGATACCGTTGGTCATGGGCTCGTAAAGACCGGCGTACATGATGATGGAGGAAGGACTCATGCCGGGCATGATGAAGCCGAGCACGAAGATGGAGCCGCACACGATCCAAGTCAGCAGATAGGAAAGGGAAGAAGGATCGGCGATGAGCTGCTGCATATTGCCCACCCGGTTCATGGAAAGCAGTCCCCATCCGGCAAGGCCGATGGAAGCGGCCAGAAGAATGTAATGGAAGGGCGACCATTTGCGAACGTTGGCCTCCTGAAACAGAGAAGGCATGGTGCCGGCGATACAGCCGACGAAGAAAGCGATGACGATGGGGCCTACGCCCTCAAGTCCCAGCAGCCAGCCCACCAGACCGGCCAGCAGAACGAAGCCGAGGCCGCAGCCCACAAGGAAGGGCAGGAAGAACAGAATGTTCTTTTTGAACTTGCGTCTGGGATGGGCAATGAAGTCCATCAGCGGGCGGTAAATACCAAAGGCCGCGCAGAAAGCGCCGCCGGAAACTCCGGGAAGAATGGCTCCCACGCCCACAAGAGCGCCGTAGATCATTCGCTTGATCCAGCGGCCGGGGCTGTCCGGCAGATCGACTGGAGAGACGAGAGAATCAGCGTTGGGCTCAACAGCGGAAACGGTTGTGTTCTTGCTCATTATAATCACTCCTGATTCTGGGGGGAATTACGCTTTTATAGATAAATTATATACTAACATAATACACGGGATTCGTCAAGCAAAGGCGAGCCGTCAGAAAAAATACTGTGAGGACAAACTAAGGCCCGTGACGGTTGACACCAATCGTCCCTTGCGGTATACTCAATATATAATGCGGTTCCGCGCGCGGGTATTCCGAAAGAGGGGTACCGGTGCAATCGTGCAGAGCCGCCGGAGGATACAATGGCAAAAAAGGAAAAGAAAAAATACACTTCCATCGGCGGTCAGGCGCTGATGGAGGGCATAATGATGCGCGGTCCCCAGAAGGCGGTCATGTGCGTGCGCCGCATGGATGGCTCCATTACATCCGAGGAGGTGGAGCTCAAAAAGCCCACCATCTGGAACAAGATTCCCATTATCCGCGGTGTGGTGAACTTTGTCAGCTCCATGGCCATGGGCACCAAGATGCTCATGCGTTCCGCTGACCTTGCTATCGAGGACGAGGAAAACGCCGCCCGAGCCGAGGAAGAGGCTCTGCGAGCGGCTGAGATCGCCGAAATGGGCGAGACTGAAGCCGCCGCGGAAGCTGCCGGCGAGCAGCCTGCAGAGGAAATCTCGCCTGCCTCCGCTGCGCAGATCGCTCCCGCAGAAGGCAAAAGAGAGAAAATCAAGGAAAACAAAGGAAAGAACAAGGACAAAAAGGACGGCTCCGATGACATGGGCTTCTTTACGGTCATCGCCACCGTGCTGGGCTTTGGTCTGGCGATCCTGCTGTTCTTCTTCCTGCCCACATGGGCCTATTCCGGCCTGCTGGCCATCCTGCCCGAGGGCGCTGCCGATTACCTCAGAGAATCCACGGTGTGGAAATCGGTCATTGAGGGAATCATCAAGCTGTTCATTTTCTTCTTCTACATGATCCTCGTTTCCCAGATGAAGGAGATCAAGCGTCTGTTCCAGTATCACGGCGCTGAGCACAAGACCATCTTCTGCTATGAGGCAGGCGAGGAGCTGACCGTGGAAAACGTGCGCAAATACAAGCGCTTCCATCCCCGCTGCGGCACCAGCTTCCTTGTGCTTATGCTGATCGTGGGCATCGCCGCCGGCGTGTGCATCACCGCCTTCCTGCCCGAGTATGACAGCGTGTGGATCCGCCCGCTCATCAAGCTGGCCATGATCCCGCTGACCATGGGCGTGGGCTATGAGCTGCTCAAGCTGGCCGGAAAGCACGACAACATCCTTACCCGTATAATCTCCGCGCCCGGTCTGTGGATGCAGCGCATTTCCACCAAGGAGCCGGACGACAGCCAGATAGAATGCGCCATTGCCGCCCTCAAACCGGTCATTCCGGAAAACGGCGAGGATATGCAGTGATGGCGGGGGAAAGACAGTATAATATCGGTCAACTCTACAGGGCGGCAAAGCGGGAGCTTGCCGCCCTTTCGGGCGTCTGGCCGGGAGAGGCTCTGCTTCTGTGCGGCCATTTCCTCGGAGTGGCCGACCGGGTGGAGCTGATGCTAAGGTCGGAGGAGACGGTGTCGCCGGAGAAAGCGGAGGCCTTTTTCGCCGCCCTTGGCCAGAGAGAAAGCCGGCCTTTGCAGTATATTCTGGGAGAATGGCCATTTGACGGCATGATGCTCCGGGTGGGCGAAGGAGTGCTGGTTCCCCGGGAGGACACTCTTGCGCTGGTGGAGCTGACCTGCGAATGTCTGGAGGAAAAGGGACTTTCCCCTTCCCCACTCCGGATAGTCGATCTGTGCGCCGGCACCGGAGCGGTGGGACTGGCCCTTGCCCGCCGGCTGCCCGAGGCGAGAGTGACCTGCGTGGAGCTTTCGGAGGAGGCGTGGCCCTACCTCGCGGAAAACATTGAGCTCTGGGGCGAAGGACGGGTGACTGCTGTCCGGGGCAATGTGCTGGCGGGGTACGAGGCAGTGGGGATGGAGACGGCTTCAGTAGATGTCATCGTGTCCAACCCGCCTTATATTCCCGCCGGTGATATCGCCGGTCTTGCCCGGGAGGTCCGTCAGGAGCCGGCCATGGCTCTGGACGGCGGCGAGGACGGCCTTGATTTCTACCGGGCAATCGCTTCGCTGTGGAGCGGAGCGGTAAAAGGCGGCGGTATGCTGTGCATGGAATTCGGCGAGGGACAGTTTGAGGACATAAAACGAATAATTGTTCGTCAGAATTGGGGTGAAATTCGTTCGAAGCAGGATTTCTCAGGCAAATTAAGGGCGATTAATGGGACTAAATGCCGCTGAAAATCGAAAAATTATTCAAAAACAGTTGCAATGCCCAACGGGCGCATATATAATGGAGATAAAGTAAAGAAAGCCGTCTGAGAATCGTGCCGAAGGGCGGCGGAAGTGGAGGCTACAATGGCTGCGGATAAGAAAAAAGCTCTGGAAACGGCCCTTGCGTCTATTGAAAAGAATTTTGGAAAGGGCGCCGTAATGCGTCTGGGTCAGGAATCGGCTCTGAATGTGGAGTCCATTTCCACCGGCTCTCTGGGACTGGATATCGCTCTGGGCATCGGCGGACTTCCCCGCGGCCGAGTGGTGGAGATCTTCGGCCCGGAATCCTCCGGTAAAACCACTCTGTCCCTCCACTGCATCGCTGAGGCGCAGAAAAAGGGCGGCGAGGTGGCCTTCATCGACGTTGAGCACGCTCTTGATCCTTATTACGCCGCGGCTCTGGGCGTGGATATCGATTCTCTGCTGGTCTCCCAGCCGGACACCGGTGAAGAGGCTCTGGAAATCACCGAGTCCCTTGTGCGCTCCGGTGCCATCGACATGATCGTTATCGACTCGGTGGCCGCGCTGGTTCCCAAGGCCGAGGTGGAAAAATCCATGGGCGACTCCGTGGTGGGTCAGCACGCCCGACTGATGAGTCAGGCTCTGCGCAAGCTGACCGCCGTTATCGGCAAAACCAAGTGCATTGCCATCTTCATCAACCAGCTGCGTGAAAAGATCGGCGTTATGTACGGCAATCCCGAGGTTACCACCGGCGGCCGCGCGCTGAAGTTCTACAGCTCGGTGCGTATCGATGTGCGCAAGGTGGAGCCCATCAAGCAGGGTCAGGAGATCATCGGTGCCCGCACCAAGGCCAAGGTGGTCAAGAACAAGATGGCCCCTCCCTTCCGCGAGGCAGTCTTTGACATCATTTACGGCAAGGGCATCAGCAAAACCAGCGAGATCCTTGACGCCGCTGTCAAGCTGGAAGTGGTCAAAAAGAGCGGCGCGTGGTACTACTACAACGACGCCCGTCTGGGTCAGGGTCGTGACGCGGTGCGCGCCATAATCGAAAACCAGCCCGAGCTGCTGGCCGAGATCGAGGGCAAGATCCGCGCCAACAGCGAGACCCTCAACAGCATCAAGCCCGGCGGCAAGGAGGCCGCTTCGGTCATTCTTGACGACGACGAGCCGCTTGATTTCATGCTGAGCGGCGACAGCGACAAGCCGGCGGGCAAGGGCTCGGGCTCTATCCCCTCCACCGGCATTGACATCGACGCCGACGAGTTCTGATGCTGCTTATAACCGAGATCAGGCGCGAGGGCAGAAGATACGCCGTCGTGTGCGGCGAGGAGCTCACCGTCACGCTGGATTCCGACACTCTGGACAGCTCCGGCCTGGAACCGGGCGACGAGGTGGAGGAGGCGCGGCTCATGGAGCTGGCCGACCGGTCGATGTATAAGCAGGCCCGGGATCGGGCGCTTTACACCGTCGGCCGCAAGGAGATATGCCGGGAAGGCCTTATCCGCCAGCTGACAAGAGGCGAATGCAGCCGCGAGATCGCCGGCCGCGTGGCCGACGAGATGATCGAGCTGGGCTTTATCAACGATGTCCGCTACGCCAATATGCTTGCCGACTATCTTTATCGTGAGAAGCGCTACGGAAGCCGGAGAGTTATAATGGAGCTGACCTCCAAGGGCGTCGACCGGGAGCTCGCCGCCGCGGCCGCCGAGGAGAACGCCTACGACCCGGAGGAGGCGCTGGACGCTCTGCTTGAGTCCCGCTTTGGCCGGGAGCTTGACACGCCCGCCGGAGTGCGGCGTGCCATGAACAACCTGCTGCGCTACGGCTACGCGCCGGGAGAGATCCGCTCGGCCATCGAGCGGAAAACGCGGCAGAGCTTTGACGAAGACTTCTGACATACAAGCGCTGTGTATGCTCTTTACAGCCGCCCGACGAATTTGACACCGTCGGGCGGTTTTTTATGTGAACATCTTTTTTATTGCGGAAATGTGTGATATAATAATCAGATAACAAAGATGTGTTAGATTGGAGAGCGACATGAACATTCTGGTCATCGACGGCAACAGCATTGTCAACCGTGCCTTTTACGGAGTGCGGCCTCTGTCCACCCGGGACGGACGGCCTACCCACGCCATTTACGGCTTTATGACCATGCTCAACAAGATTCTGGAGGACACAAAGCCGGAGGCGGTGGCAGTGGCCTTTGATATGCGCGCGCCCACCTTCCGGCACCTGAAATACTCCGGCTACAAGGCCAAGCGCAAGGGAATGCCCGAGGAGCTGGCCAGCCAGATGCAGCCGCTCAAGGATCTGCTTTCGGCGCTGGGTTATCGCATCGTTACCGCGGAAGGCTGGGAGGCCGACGATATTCTCGGCACCATCGCCCACGCCGCCAGACAGCGCGGCGACAGTTGTGTTATCGCCACGGGAGACCGGGATACCTTGCAGCTGGTGGGCGGCGGAGTGACCGTTCGCCTGCTCTCCACCAAGGAGGGCCGCCCCATGGCCACGCTCTACGACGAAGCGGCCATCATGGAGAAGTACGGCGTGGAGCCGCCTCTGCTGCTGGACATCAAGGCCATTCAGGGAGACGCCAGCGACAACATTCCCGGAGTGCCCGGAATAGGTGAAAAAGGTGCCCTCGATCTTGTGTCCAGATTCGGAACACTTGAGAAAATATATGAAAATATTGACAGTCCTGATATAAAAGCCGGCACACGAAAGAAGCTGCAGGAGGGCAAGGAGAGCGCCGAGCTGAGCCGGTGGCTTGGCGAGGTGCGCACCGACGCTCCGGTTCCTACCGATCCGGCGGAATACACTCCCTCCCAGCCGGACAGCCACAAGGTGCGGGCTATGATGACCGACCTCGAGCTGTTTTCCCTGCTGAAAAAGCTGGATCTTCCCGATGACGGCGGAGCGCCGGAAGTCCCGAAGGAGGAAAACCGGGAGCCGGAGCAGGTGTCGGTGTCCTTTGTGCCGGCGGCTCAGCTCATTGAATCCGCCGTACAGAGCAAGACCGCCGACTTTGTGGTGGGTTGGGAAAATGACCGGCCGGAATGGGCCGCTGTCTGCGAGGCAAAGGCCGTGTATCTGTTGGACGGCGACGAAGCCCGGGAGTATATCGCCGCTGTCTGCGGCGACGGCACCGTTGCCAAGCGCACTCACGACTGCAAGCGGACGGTTCGCTGGCTGTGCGACCGGGGAGTTTCCTCCTCTGGCTTTGTCTTTGACACGGCGCTGGCGGCCTACCTTATAAATCCGTCTGCCTCGGACTACGAGCTGGACAAGCTGACCGGCCAGTATCTGGGCTTATCCGATATGAATCTTCCGCCCTTCCTTTCCCGGGCGGCTGACGCCTGCCGGTTTACCGGGCTGTGCGACAAGCTGACCGCCACTCTGGAGGAGCAGGGGCTTACTCCTCTGCTCAGGGATATTGAACTGCCCCTTTCGGTGGTGCTGGCGGAGATGGAATACGCCGGCTTTGCCGTGGACGCGAAGGGCATCGAGCTGTTCGGAGACCGGCTCAACGACCGAATCGGCCAGCTGGAAAGCGAGATATGGTCGCTGGTGGGCTACGAATTCAACATCAACAGCCCCAAGCAGCTGGGTCAGGCACTGTTTGAAAAGCTGGGGCTGCCCGGCGGAAAGAAGACCAAAACGGGTTATTCCACCAGCGCCGACGCCCTTGAGTCTCTGCGGGGACAGAGCGAGGCGGTGGATAAGGTTCTGGAGTACCGTGGCCTTGCCAAGCTCAGCTCCACCTACTGCAAGGGAATGCTTGCTCTGGTGAGCGAGGATGGCCGTCTGCACACCACCTTCCAGCAGACCGAGACCCGCACCGGCCGCATCAGCTCCACCGAGCCTAATCTGCAGAATATACCGGTGCGCACCGAGCTGGGCCGTGAGCTGAGAAGGTTCTTTGTGGCCGGCGAGGGCAATGTGCTCATCGACGCCGACTACAGCCAGATCGAGCTCAGAGTGCTTGCTCACATGGCACAGGATAAAAAGATGATAGATGCCTTCAACAACGGCGCGGACATCCACCGGCTGACCGCAGCCCAGACCCACGGCGTGGCCATAGAGGAGGTCACTCCTCAGATGCGCTCCGCGGCGAAGGCGGTCAACTTTGGCATTGTATACGGCATTTCGGCTTTCTCTCTTGCAAAGGACATCGGCGTCGCCCGCGAGGAGGCCCAGAGATATATTGACGGCTATATGTCCACCTACGCCGGCGTGGCACGGTATATGACCGAGGTTGTGGCCGGAGCGCGGGCGGCAGGCTATGCCAGCACCATGCTGGGGCGCCGCCGTTATCTGCCCGAGCTGACGGCGAGCAACTTCAATGTGCGCTCCTTCGGAGAGCGAGTGGCGAGGAATATGCCCGTTCAGGGCACCGCCGCCGACATCATCAAGCTGGCCATGGTGCGGGCCGCCGCGCGGCTGAAGGCCGAGGCTCCGAGGGCGAAGCTGATAATGCAGGTGCACGACGAGCTGATAGTGGAGTGTCCGGCGGAGGACGCGGCTCTGGCGGCCAGACTGCTGGAGGAGGAAATGCGCGGGGCGGCTCAGCTGGACGTTTCCCTTGAGGTTGATGCCCACATCGGCGTCAACTGGCTGGAAGCCAAGGATTGAGAAGCGTAATTGAAAGCTGCCGGCGCGAGGCGGAAAGGATGAGGATATGAACAACAGGATACCGGGGATAGAAGAAAAGCTGAAAGAAAAGGAAAAGCCCCAGAGCAAGGGGGTCAGGATCATCAAATGGGTCACGCTGTGTCTGGTGCTGACGCTGGCGGCAGCCGCGGTGGCGGCCAGCGTGCTCTACACCCGCTATGTTTCGGTGGAGGAGGGCGTGTGGCTCATCGACCTGACCGGCACCGACGCCGGAGACCAGGAGGCCGAGCGGCTGAGAAAGCTCTTCCCGGACGCGGAGATCCGCCTCAGCGTGGATATCGGCGGCACCAGCGTGGACAGCAATATCACCCGGCTGATTGCCACCGAAGGGAAGAAGATTTCCGTCGATCGCCTTATCGAGGAAGCCGGCCGGCTTACCCGGCTCAGCCTGATCGACCTTTCTTCGGTGGATGTCAGCTTTGAGCAGTACAATCGATTGCGCGAAGCCTATCCCGAGGCGGAAATAAAATGGATCGTGCCGGTGCAGGCCTTTGGCGGCCTTGCTCCCAACACCTCAGCGGTGCGCCCTGCCGACATGGCCGCGCTGCGTGAGGTAACAGCGGCTCTTGCCTACCTGCCGGAGCTTGAATCCATCAGCATGGCCGATGTCCAACTGTCCGACGCCGATCTGGCCGAGGTGAAGATCATCGCCAATCAGCTGTCCGGGCAGGGCATTGAGCTTGCGTGGGGCATCAGAGCGGCAGGTCAGAATTTTGACCATACCACCACCGAGGTGCGGCTGTCTGGAAACTACAGCGCGGCCGACCTTGCCGAGCTCAGCCGTCTTCCGGAACTGGAATCGCTGACCCTTGACAACATCCAGACCGGCGACCTCTCCCCTCTCACCGGAATAACCACCCTCGAGAGCCTGACGGTGTGCAACATGAGAGTGGACGACGTAATGGTTCTGGCCGATATGGACTGGCTGGGTGCTTTCTATGTAAAGAATACGAATGTTTCGTGGGGCGATCTTTATGAGCTTCAGAGAGAGCTGCCCGAGTGCATAATCATGATTCTCGAATAACCGCGGGAGCGGATTGTGGGGTGAAGATATGGAAAAATTGCTCAGATGGATAATTGAACTGCTGTCATGGCTGCACGACAAATTTCTTTCCATCAACGACGGACGGCAGTGGGGACTCAACGACAAGCAGCTGCATTTTGTGGTCATAGGCGTGTTTGGTATCGGTCTGTTCTTTGCCGTACAGATCGTGTTCAAATGGCTGGCCAAACGCAGCGTGACGGCCATTTCGTGGATATACACGCTGACGGTGGTGCTGGTGGTCACCTTCGCCATAGAGATCGGCCAGCGGGCCAGCGGCGGCGGAAACATGGAGGCTGCCGACATATACTACGGCGTGTGGGGCTTTATAGTCGCCTTTGGAGTTTACCTTATGGTCAAGGGAGTAGTGCTGCTTGCGCGCCGGCTGATATCCGGCAAGCAGGATAATACGCCTCCCGGCACCCGCCACTATATCGGCGACCGCAGAGGCGGCAGAAAATAACAGTAAGGAGAAAGCGCATGAATAAAACCGCGAACCGGCTGAGGCTGTGGAGAGAAAAGACCGAATCGTCGGTTTTCTTCCGCGACATACTGGTGTATATCCTTGTGCCGCTGATGGCATTGATTCAGTGGCTGATGATCCAGCTGTGCTGTCAGGACGTTTCCGGATGCTTCCGTACCGCTCCGGTATATATTCTGATCGAAGCGGCTCTGCTGCTGACGGTGGACGCGCTGACGGCGCTGTGTACCGGTCGGTGGTGGATAGGCTTTGCGGTCACTTCTGTTTTCTCCTTTGTGTACGGAGTGGCCAATCACTATGTCATCGACCTTCACGGCACCCCTCTTTCCCTGCGTGACTTCGGCAACATCGGCGTCACCGGCGAGGTGATGAAGGGCTACAAGCTGGAGCTCACCGGAGGAGTGGTGCTTCAGGCTGCGCTTTTCCTGCTGTGCGCATTTGGCGTCTTCGTTCTCTGGCGCATCGTAAAAGGGCGTGGGCAGTTTGTTTCGGGCAAGGTCATCGCCCGGGCGGTGGCTCTGCTGGCCTGCGGGCTGATGGTGTTCTTCGGCCTTTTCGCGCCCGAGCCCATAAAGCCTGCCCAGACCAGATCCTGGGACTGGGGCGAAGCCATCAGAACATACGGCTGCCTCAGCTGTCTTGTGGAAAATACGCTGAGCGCCAACGATATAATAATTGAACCGGAGGGCTATTCTCCGGAGGAAGCCGCCCGCATCGCGGCGGAAAATCCCGCTCCGGAGGCGGAGAACGCGGTCAGGCCCGATGTCATTTTCATTCTCAACGAGACATACTATGATCTGTCCGTGGTGGCCGACATTGAGACCGACGTCGATCCCTTTGCCGCCCTCAACCAGAGAGACGACCTTATCCGGGGCTATGCCACCACGCCGGTCATAGGCGGCGGCACCAACTGCTCGGAGTATGAGTTCCTCACGGGCAATTCCCTCTGCCTCACTCCGGGAATCACGCCCTTCCAGTCCATCGATATGCAGGGCGCCGACGGCATCGTCAGCCGCCTTGAGGCGCTGGGCTACACCTCTCTGTGCGCCAATTCGGAAAGCGAGGGCAACTACTTCCGCAGCACTGGCTACCCCGGACTGGGCTTTGACGAGATACACTTTGCCGACGACTTCACCGGTCAGGAGTACTACGGAGACCGCGGCTACGAAAGCGACGAGAGCCTCTACCGCAACCTGATCGGCTGGTATGAGAATATGGGCGACGCTCCCCGGTTCGCCTACCTGCTGACCATCCAGAATCACGGCGGCTACATTCTCAGCGACGAGAGCTTTGACACCGTCCATGTGCAGAAGGACTACGGCAAGAGAAACAGCGAGATCAACGAGTTTATGACCGGGATATCCCTGTCAGCCGAGGCGCTGTGCGACCTCATAGAGTATTTTGAGCAGGGCGACCGCCCGGTGGTGGTGTGCATGGTGGGCGATCACACTACCTTCTTTGCCAAGGAGATAATCGACGAAAAATACACCGCCGAGCAGGCCGATCTGCTTCTGCGCAGCACGCCCTATGTTGTCTGGTCCAACTGTGGCTTCGATGAATCGGCCATTCCGGAAACAGTCAGCCTGCACGCTCTCGGCTCCTGCGTTGTGGCCGGAGCCGGCATAGAGCAGAGCGGCTACGACAGCTATGTGGCGGGTATGTGCAGGGAAATCCCTGTGCTTCTTTCCGGCGGCGACTGGTATGACGCCGAAGGACGCCGGCACAGCGCGAAGGAAGAGGAGCGCCCCGAGATGCTCAGAGACTATCTTGTTCTGCTGTGCAACAACATCACCGGCGGAGACCAGCGGCTGGAGGGTTATTTCAGCGCGAAGACTGAGTGAAAAACGCCCGCATCCCTTGCGCTCACGGAAAAACAGCGGTATAATACCAATTCGATAACAAAGCATAATTTTCCAGGGAGGAAAACAAAATGAATATATGGCATCACATCGCCAAGGAACGGGTAACGCCGGAGGATTTCGCGGCCTGCATCGAGATATCCAGCGGCAGCCGCAACAAGTATGAGCTGGACAAGCAGACCGGTATGCTCAGGCTGGACCGTGTGCTGTATACCTCCATGAATTACCCCGCCAATTACGGCTTTATTCCCCGCACCTACGCCGCTGACGACGATCCGCTGGATGTGCTGGTGCTGTGCGAGGAATCCATCCAGCCCATGACCCTTGTGAAGTGCTATCCCATCGGCGTGGTCATGATGACCGACAGCGACAGTGCCGACGAAAAGATCATCGCCATTCCCTTCGGCGATCCGTCCTATAATCACTATCAGGACATCAGCGAGCTTCCCCGCCATCTGCTGGACAAGATCCAGCACTTCCTCGAGTTCTACAAGACCCTTGAGGGCAAGCCCATCAAGGTCGGAGAGCCTCAGGGCCGGGAGGTGGCCATAGAGGTCATCAAGGATTGTCAGGAGCGCTACGATCGGGTGTTCGCCGGACGGGTGTGATCTGAAACCCACATCTTGTGCGTAAGTGTGTATTTATACATATTTCACAGCACTGTTTACAGATTGTTTACAAAATGGAGTTGTCCGCGGTCAGACTGATATGTTATATTAACATTGTATAAATATAACAATGCCTGACTGCGGGCATTGTCGTCCAAAAGGAATTGGAGGCAACGGTTTATGAATAAGAAAAACAGGCTTACCGGCCAGATACTGCGTATCGCCGCGCTGGCTCTTTCCATTTCGCTGATATTCGGCAGCATGGCGATTTTCTATGCGGCCGAGGGGGATGAGAATACGGGCAATGAGATTGTGGAGTCTCAACCCTCTCAGGAGTCTGAGCCCTCTCAGGAATCTCAGCCTTCTCAGGAGTCTCAGCCCTCTCAGGAGTCTGAGCCCTCTCAGGAATCTCAGCCTTCTCAGGAATCTCAGCCCTCTCAGGAATCTCAGCCCTCTCAGGAATCTCAGCCTTCTCAGGAGTCCCAGCCCTCTCAGGAGTCTCAGCCTACCGAAGAAACCGATCCTACTGAGCCGGAGTTTGTCAAGCCGTATAGGCTGTCCGACTACGGAATGTGGGACACCATCGGCATTGAGGATATCAAGGACATGGCCGATGGAGAAAGCATCCTGATCGACATCGGCGGCTCAGTAGTTATTGAGGATGCCAATGGCCGCATGGTGTGCGCGCTGGCCAAGGCTGTGGCCGACGGCGCGAAAATAACCTATACTGACGGCGGTCCCAAAACCCATGAGATCGACCGTCCGGGAAGATACGACTGTGATGTTATCGTCCCCAGCGACGAACCCACCAAGTTCTACATTTACGAGTTCTGCCTTGAGGATGCTGATCTGGAGAGCAACAACAAGCTCACCGTGCGCCTGCCCATGACCGTGACCCTCGCGGACGGCACTGTTATCAGTGAGACCGACACCGGAAGCGCACTGGTCTTTGAGCTGTGGGTAACCGACGGCAGCTCCGGCGGCAACAACACCACCTCCGGCGACACCGAAGGCTCCGACGCCACCAGCGCGGATCCCTCCGGTAGCGGCTCCGAAGCTACCTCCCAAAATACAACAAGCCCCACCAAGAAGCCCGGCAGCAGCAATAACACCACCGGCGGCAATCCCGACACCAGCGACATCACCGCGGCCAACGACAATCCCGCCCGCAGCAGAGCCGCCGCGATCATGCTGTCCCTTGGCCTGCTGATAGCCGGCGCAGTCGCAGCTGAACGTGTTTATCAGGCCAATCAGGAAAAGATTCGCCGAGCCAACGCTGTCAGAAGATAACTCCCAAATGAATAATCAAACGCCCCGAGCGGTCCGCTCGGGGCGTTGCTGTTACCTTGCTATTTGGAGGAAGGCTCCTCCTTTGTGCGTATGTATTCAAAAATATACTGCTGAGCCACGCCGGCGTAGGGAGAGCTTTCCAGCGCCGTGCCGGAAAATTCGCCGGCAAGGGCGCGCTTTATCCAAACATCCCTCGGGAAAGCATCCAGACGGTGCAGACCGTACAGCAGCACGCAGTCGGCCACCTTCGGCCCCACACCCTTCATGCTCTGCAGAGCCTTGCGGGCGTCGTCGAGAGGCATCTGCCTCAGCTCCTCGGGATCAAAGCGGCCGGAAAGAACATCTCTCGCGGCGGCGGGAATGTAGCTTGCCCGGTAGCCGCAGCCAAGAGTCTTGAGGTCGTTTTCCTCGGCGGAGGCAAGGCTTTCCGGCGTCGGGAAAGCCCATACCGTCTGCCCGTCCGGCCCGGCCAGCTCGGCGCCGTATCGGGCACAGAGCCGTTCGATAATCGTCTTTATGCGGGGAATATTATTATTCTGGGAGATAATAAAGGAACAGAGCGCCTCCCAGGGCTGCTGGCGCAGGATATACACTCCGCCGCACCGTTCGGCGGCACCGGCCAGCCGAGGCTCGGCCTTGACCGAATGGTCGCGAATGGCGGCGTAATCCGTGTCCAGATCGAGGTAATCGCGCCAGAAGGCGGGCGCGTCCTCCCGGTCGTCGCCGGAAATGAGGATGGAAGTGCCGTTCTGGGTCAGGGTGACAGCCCGGTCGGATGCCGCGCCGGACAGTCTGTTTTCCTCCACGGCCCTCCAGCGGAAGCACTGGCCGCTCAGCAGCGTGGCGGACAGAGAGAAATCTCCGGGGCAGGAAATGATATGCTCTTTCATAAACACACCTGCCCTACTGCGCGATGATCCGGGAGATGGCCTGACTGGTGGCAAGCTCTATGCCGCCGAAGATAACAGCGGAATCGGAGAGCTTGGCCAGCTGGAACTTGGTGGAGCAGCCGGGAAGAGCCTCGTACATCCGGTTGACCTCGCTGACGAAGGTGGAACCCAGCTTGGCGGCCTGACCGCCGAGGAGAATAAGCTCCGGGTCAAACAGAGAGGTAAGGAACTGGCAGGTTACGGCGATTCTTCGGGCGTAACGGCGCACGGTGGTGCTTACCGCCACATCGCTCATACCCCATGCCCGTGCCACGTCGTCAAAGACGAGGTCGGAGGGATCGCTTATCCATTCCTTCAGCAGAGTTTCGCGGCCGTCGGCGATGACCGCGCGCACATCGCTGACAAGACAGTCGAGGCAGAGCATTTCGCTCAGCGGACACATGGAACCGGCCCGGTCAAGGGAGGGCAGGAGCATGGAGTCGGTGTCGCAGGCAAAGCCTCTGGCTCCGTCATAGGGCTGGCCGCCGATCACCGCGCCAAGACCGACGTTCGCGGCGTTGACGTGCATCAGCAGCAGAGAGGAATGCTCCTGACCGGCTCCGAATATATGCTCTCCGGAAACGGCGAGGTTGATGTCGTTGCGCACAAAAACCGGCACGTCGAAAGCGGCGCTCAATATGGCGGGAAGGTTGGCCGGCTCGGAATCGGTGGAAAAACGGCTGGAACGCAGCACAAGACCGGTGGTCGGGTCGACCAGACCGGGAACACCCACGCAGATGCCCAGCAGCTTGCCGCAGCGGTCGCCCAGATGGGAGAGCATATCGCGCAGGGTGTATATGATTCGGTTAAGCTCCTCGGAGGTGATAAGGCTGTCACCGTCCACCCGGGAATATTCCAGCTTGTTGCCCATCAGGTCGGCGACGCAAAGGCGGGCGTTGCTGCTGGAAAGGTCGATGACCGCCACGCAGCCGTGGGCATTGTTGAACTGCAGCAGAATAGGCCTGCGGCCCACATCAGTCACCTGAGCGCCGGACTCTATCAGCAGACCCTTTTCCAGCAGCTCGTCCACGTGCTTGGACACGCTGGGATTGCTGAGCTGAAGCCGCTTGGCCAGCTCCGAGCGGGACAGCTGGCTGTTGGCTCTTATCTCACTTAGAATCAGGTTCTGGTTGGTCACCTTCACAAGGCTCTGGTTGCTTCCTTTATGTTCCATGTTTTACTCCGATTTCTTTGATGATATATGATAAAAGGCGGGCACATCGTTTTTTATGCCCCGGCGCCCGCAAAGGCGGCCAGATTCCCGTTGGAGCAGGCTTTTGCCATGCCGATAATGTTGACAACGAGCATAATGACCGACAGACAAAGCCCGGCCCAGCTGAGCCAGTCCCGCTTGTCCCGGGTGATGCCGGCAGCGGCGGCGCCAAGGCCGAAAAGAGCGCACAGCGGGAAAAGGTAGCTGAACAATCCGCCCACCACAGCGGCGGCACCATAGCCGGAAAGAGCCTTCGGCGCGGAGTGGGCAGTGGATTCATCGCGGTCGGGACGGTTGTTCACAGTGGTCGCCTCGCTTTTTTAACTTGATTAAGAATTAGGTCTATCTTATCATAAACGGTACACCTTGACAAGTGTCCGTTATAAAAATATAATAAAAATAGGGCTGATTTCTGCTCGAACAAGCGGGATCACAACCATTCAGACACATCATCCTTTATCTATGGAGGCTGTTTACGATGAAAAAGCTTGCGGAACTTAAAAAAGCGGTCAGCGGCGGTCAGCTCGACGCTCAGCTGCTGCGCGTTTATTCCTGCGGCACCGACGGACTGTCCGAGCGGCAGGAGCGGATCATCAGAATGATCGACACATTCAAGGAGTTTTCTCCCGGCATCGACGAGGCCGGAATATTCTCCGCACCCGGACGCACGGAAATAGGCGGCAACCACACCGACCACCAGCACGGCTGCGTGCTGGCGGCAGCGGTGAATATGGACGCTCTGGCAATTGCCGCGCCAAACGGAACCAACACCATCCGAGTGTCCTCCGAGGGCTACGCTCCCTTTGAGGTGGAGCTGTCCGTTCTGGAGCCCATCGCCGAGGAAAAGGATCGTCCGGCGGCTCTGGTGAGAGGCATGGCGGCGGCGGTGTCCGCTCTGGGCTACAAGGTGTCCGGATTCACGGCCTGCCTGACCTCCGACGTACCCAAAGGCTCCGGCCTCTCCTCTTCGGCCTGCTTTGAGGTGCTCTTTGGCACCATTATCAACTGTCTGTTCTGCGGCGGCAAGCTGTCCGACATTGAGATCGCCCGGGCAGGTCAGTTCGCCGAAAACAATTACGCCATGAAGCCCAGCGGCCTGCTGGATCAGGCCTCCGCCTCGGTGGGCGGACTGGTATCCATGGACTTTGCCCGCAGGGAGGATCCCGTTCTCGGAAAGATCGAGTTCGACTTTGAGGAGCACGGATACACCCTCTGCGTGGTCAACACCGGCGGCGACCACTGCAACCTGACTCCCGACTACGCGGCCATCCCCAGAGAGATGAAGGCTGTTGCCCGCCAGCTGGGCAAAAAGCTGCTGGGCGAGGCCGACGAGGAGACCTTCTACGCCGAGCTGCCTCGCCTGAGAGCCAAGCTGGGCGACCGGGCGGTGCTCAGAGCCATCCACTACTTTGACGAGACCAAGCGCGCCATCGCTCAGGCCGATTGCCTGCGGGCGGACGATATGGAGGGCTTCCTCCGACTGGTCAACGAGAGCGGCCGCTCCTCCGATATGCTGCTGCAGAATATATCCTCGCCCAGAAGATCCCGGGTTCAGGCTATCCCCGTAGGCCTTGAGCTGGCCAGAAGAGCGCTGGGCGGTGAAGGCGCCTATCGTGTCCACGGCGGCGGCTTTGCCGGAACCATTCAGGTGTATGTCCCCAACGAGAAGTGGCCGGAATTCAAGAAGACAATGGAAAGAGTGTTTGGCGAAGGCAACTGCCATCGTCTGGCCATCCGACCCGTTGGCGGCATAGAATTTACGGTGTAAATCATATACCGATAGTGATATTTTAAATTAATAATACAAAATTACAGACATAAACCCGCCGGAAACGCTGCTTTCCGGCGGGTTTTCTGTATGAGACGGCCATAATCTGCAAGCAGAAAGACGCGGCCGGACAAAGCCGATACTGTGATCGGGATCGTCTGTAACCGCGTCAGAGTGCGCCCCTAAACGGGAAATCACGGGGGCATGTACCCCGCCGAAGCGGGCACGATCAGGCCGCCGGAAGAACCGAAGCCGGATCTATGAATTGTCCGTCCTTCATCAGAGAAAGGTGGATGTGCGGGCCGTCGGCCATCTCGCAGGGAACCTCGCCGATATATCCGATGACGTCTCCGGCGTGAACCTGCAGACCGGCGGAAACCATCTGGGTGTCGCTCAGCCCGCAGTAGTACATCACGGAGTCGTCGGCGTGGCGAATGATGGCGGTGTTGCCGTAGAGCATATCCTCCACGAAGTTTTCCACGATGCCGTCGGCGCAGGCCAGCACCTCGCCGCCGGCCTGACCGGCGATGTCAACGCCGTTGTGCACTCGCCAGTCGCACATTGTGGCGCAGAAAATCAGCTCATCGCCGGAAAATCTGCTGGTGATCCCGCCGTCCGCAGGCATTCGGAAACGCAGCGGAGCCGAGGCGGGAACAGCCGCTGAAGTGGTGGCGGAAGGCTCCGTGCCGGGCGCACGCTGAGGGGCGGTGGTCGTGGCCGTGGTGGGCACGGTTGCCGGCGCGACTGCGGTGTCGGAGGAGGAAAGGGTCAGGTCTATGGTCGACCAGGAGTCGGACAAAGCCTCCTCGGAGGGCACGGAAGCGTCAAAAAAGCTGTCCGAATCATAGCCGGAGCTGATTTCCGACAAAGGCTCCGGCTGGGAGGCGGTGTCGTCCGGCCGTGTAAGAGCTGTGAGCACTATGGCTCCCGCGCACAGGACAAGCGCGGCGTAGAAGCTGAGGTTCTTCGCGCGTTTTCTCCCGGCGGGAGTGCGCTGCTTTTCACCGTTGGTTTCAAATCTGAGTGCCATAATTGACTGCCGCGCCGCAGCCGGAGCATCCGGGACGGAGCGGCTCCTCCTTTCGGCTTGTGTATGGTGGTGAAGGAAAGGGCTCGCTGTCCTTCGCTCCTATTTTTGCCGGGACGCAGGAAGAATATTCACGAGCTGGAATCAGGGAACATAAAACTGGTTGTAGTGTTATGAAAAAATATTATGGAAATGCGAAAAAATGGCTTGACTTTCGTGCCGCGTTCTGCTATACTACTGCTCAATTTACAGGATCACCGCCCAAGGCGCCTTTGGGCACTTTGCCGGGGACTATGGAAACAAAGCAAAAAAAGAACACCGTATACGAAAGTTACAAAACAGCGAAAAATCTGATGCTTTAGCGGAAAATCAGGATTTGGCGCTGAACTTTGCACAATGACCGCCGCGCCTCGTCCGAAGGGGATTTTTCCCGGAACGGCGCGGCGGATGAAGCGTTTGGTGCAAAAAGCGATGGGGAAAACCCGCAGGTTTTCCCCATCGCTTTTTCGGTGGCCGAGGCGGCAGAAAATTGTTGACATATGGCGAATATATTTACATAATGAAGTAGCGGGGAGGCTGACGGAAGAATTCCCAGAGTCAAACCGCAATGGGGAGCAGCTCGCCGTGGCCCCGTAAAGCCGGCGAGCTGTCGCGGTGCTCTTGTGTGGGGAGCGCCGCGGCGATATAAAGGGCCCACATCGACCGCGACGGATATCCGCCTCGCGGTCGATGTTCGTTTAAGGCAATACCGCATAATTCTAAGTGCGATATTGCGCAGTCAGATTTTTCGTCAGACGCAACAAAAAGCGGAGGCAATACTCTATGTATTGGCGAGCATTTTTGTAAAGTATGGCGGAAAAGATGCAAGCAAGATCGTGCT
>JAZSQO010000132.1:0-30407 GCA_045538015.1 Acutalibacteraceae bacterium
CACCACATCGTGGTGGGACATGAGCATGATGTTGCGGCCGCTGTCCTTACCCGGCAGGCGGTACATCCAGCAGTCGTCGCTGAAGGTCAGCTTCTCCAGCCGCTCGTGGACGAGAGGAAACAGCTCGGCCATCACCGAGCGCAGCCGGGCAAACTCCCTGTCGTCGTAGGCATCCTTCACCGACACCGTGGGGCACTGTATCATGCGGCTCAGACGGGCGGCGTAGTATTCGGCTTTCTCCTCCGTGGGAGGCTCCGGCGGCGCTGTCAGCCGGCGGGACTTTGCCGAAAGGGCGGCGGTTCTCACCGCAAGAACCAGAACAAACAGCGCCAGAGCGCCGGCCAGAGCGGAAATGATTATCTGAATCGTTGTCATCGCATCAATCTTGCCTTTCCGTGGTTTTGGCAACATTATAATCCATCCACGGCCAAAAATCCACTGATTTTAGCAAAAAAGCACATTTCCGTGTTGAACGCATGGCCGATATGTGTTATACTTTATAAAATAGAACGTGCCTTTTGTCACGAAACGGCACAGCATCAGGAAAGGACAGGATAACAAAATGCAGAACAACGCCGCGCAAACGAAGATCCCCCGCATCGGCTTTATGGAGAAGCTGGGCTTCTGCACCTTCTCCACCGCCAGCAACGTGGTCTTCAACTTCAAGGATCTTTTCTATCTCTTCTTCCTTACCAATGTCATGGGCATCCGGATCGACCATGCCGGTATGATAACCGCTCTGGGCATCGTCTGGGACGCCATCAATGACCCCATGGTGGGCTACTGGGCGGTCAACCACCAGTTCAGGAACGGCGAGAAGTGCCGTCCCTTCGCTCTGTGGTGCGCTGTGCCCTGGGCGGTCACCGTGGTGCTGATGTTCACCAGCTTTGACGTGTCCTACGGCCTCAAGCTGGGCATCGCCATCACCATCTACTTCCTCTTTGAGCTGTTCAACACCTTTGCCGCCATCCCCTACAACTCCATGGGCAGTCTGGCCACCAATCTGGACGCCGACCGCCGGGGCATCAATGTTGCCCGTAATCTGGGCGGCTGCATCGGCTCGGGTATCGGCTCCATCGCCCTCTATCCCCTGCTGGGCCTCTTCGGCGGTCTGGACGAGAACGGCAACGTGACCCAGACCGAGGCCGGCAAGACCGCCTTTGTCTACGCAGCCATGGTAATGGGCGCTGTGTGCATCATCGGCAGCTTTGCCCACTACTTCACCACCAAGGAGCGGGTAAAGCAGAAGGTGGAGGACGAATCCAAGCTGGGCATCCTCACCGTGTTCAAGATGCTCCTCGGCTGCCGCTCGTGGGTGGTCAACACTCTGTACATCATCTGCTACGGTATGCTCAACCTGCTCATCATGAGCACCATCAACTACTACGCCACCTATGTTCTGGGCTCGGCCGCCGCTGCTACTCCCATTCTGGCCGTGTTCCTTGTAACCGCCATCATCACCACCTTGCTGGCCACTCCCATCGACCGCAAGCTGGGCCGCAGAAACACCATGGTTCTTTCCGCCGTCATCTATGTGCTGGGCAAGATCTGGTTCATTCTCGATCCCTACTCCATGGGCGCCATCTACTGCAACGGCGTGACCGTGGCCATCGCCATGAATCTGGCCTTCGTGCTCTTCAACACCAACCGCAACAACATCGCCGATCTGGTGGAGTGGAAGAACGGCCGCCGCATCGACTCCCTTGTTTCCACCTGCGACAATCTTGCCAGCAAGCTGTCCAAGGCCGGCGCCAACCTGCTGATGACCGGCGCTCTGGCCTCTGCCGGCTTCAACGCCGATCTGGAGGTTCAGCCTCAGGCCGCCATCGACACCATCAACGCCCTGCTGGGCTGGGTGCCCGCCCTCATCGCTCTGGCCATGCTGGTCATCGTCGCCTGCCATCCCATTGAGAAGGACATGGCCGCCATGCGCAAGGCTCTTGAGGAGACCGAGACTGCTGAGGCGGCTGAGGTTGCTGAGGCCGTTGAAGAAACCGCTTCCGCTGATGAATCCGCTGAACTCGTCGAAGCTGAAGCCGCTGCTGAGGCCGAGGAGACTGTCGAATCCGCTGAATAATATCAAAGGAGAACCGTCATGGAATACCTGCGTTACATTCCTTACGCCCTGCTGGGTGTTCTGGCAGTACTGGTACTGCTGGTGCTGATCGCGGTCATCCGCACGCTGGCCATCAAGGCCCCCAGACGCAAGGCCTGCGACATCGCCATCGATCCCGGGCATTCGGCCATGTGCGCCCAGAAGCTGGGCGACATGGTGCGCGTACCCACCGTTTCCAAGCATGAGCATGAGGATCTTTCCGACTTCTACCGCTTCCACGAGGAGCTGGAGCGGCTGTTCCCTCTGCTGCACAAGAATCTTGAAAAGACCGTTCTTCAGGGCACCCTCATCTATCGCTGGGAAGGCGCCGATCCCTCCCGCCGGCCGGTGCTGTTCATGGGACATCAGGACGTTGTTCCCGCTTCTGACGACGGCTGGTCGGTTCCCGCCTACAGCGGTCAGGTGGTGGACGGCTGCCTTTACGGCCGCGGCGCTCTGGACTGCAAGAGCACCATGTTCGTGGAGATGCAGGCCGTGGAGGAGCTTCTTGAGGAAGGCTTTGTGCCCCCCTGCGACGTCTACCTCGAATACGCCATCAACGAGGAGACCGGCGGCATGGGCGCCGCCAACGCCATGGAATACCTGCGGGACAAGGGCCTGCGCTTCGCTCTGGTCATCGACGAGGGCGGCGCGGTCATTGACAAGGCTGTGGACGGCATGGATCGTCCCTACGCCGTCATCGGCATCACCGAAAAGGGCTACATGGATCTGAAGATCACCGCCAAGGGCAAGGGCGGCCACAGCTCCACCCCGCCCCGCGGCACTCCCGCCGCCCGTCTGTTCGCCTTTGCCAGCGAGATCGAGCGCAAGCGTCCCTTCAAGAAAAAGCTCATTCCCGAAACCAAGGAAATGTTCCGGCAGATGGCTCCTTCCTTCAGCTTCCCTCTCCGGCTGGTGCTGGGCAACATCTGGCTGTTCAAGCCGCTGCTCATGGCGCTGATGCCCGTTGTCTCTCCCTTTGGCGAGGCCATTCTCTCCACCACCTGCTGCTTCACCATGATGAAAGGCTCCGACGCGGCCAATGTCATTGCCAAGGAGCCGTATCTTGTGGCCAACCTGCGCCCCAGCGTACACCAGAACTGCGAGGAATCTCTGGCTGTGATGAAGAAATACGCAAAGAAGTACGGCCTTGAGATCGAGGTTCTGCTCAGCCGGGACGCCTCGCCGGTGTCCAACATCCGCTCCAAGGAATACGCCTATGTGGTGGAGTGCGCCAGAAAGCAGTTCCCCGACGTGGGCGTCGCGCCCTACGTCATCATGGGCGGCACCGACTGCCGCCACTTCCACGCTCTGACCGAAAACGCCCTGCGTTTCGCTCCCTGCCGCATGAGCTCCGAGCAGTCGGCCAGCTGCCACGCGGTGGACGAGAATGTCACCATCTCCACCCTTTCCGAGGGAGTCATGTTCTTCAAGGATTTCCTCAAGGGGTACAAACTGTAATTTCCCGATAAGATAATATTCCGCTCCGGCGCTGTGGGTGCAACCCATGTGCCGGAGCGGAATTTTTTGTTAAAGAATAAAGAATGGAGAATAAAGAATAAATAAGAAATATTTTTGGGCGGAAGAAAGGGCACAACAGCCGCAAATTTTCCCATCCAGCCGTCTTTTTTCTATACTGGCAACGGCACTTCTCACAATTTTCCATCAATTATTTCATGCACAATATCTTGCCGCCAATATTGACAGGCTCCCTATATGTTGTTATAATTAGGCTACTTACTACAATGAGAGAGGAATCGCCCCATGCTTACTTATGTCCACTATGTTGCCACGATTCAAAAGCGCAACGGCGATGTTGCCGCTTTTGACCCGGAAAAGATAAAAACCGCCATACAGAAGGCCAACAACACCATTCCCGACGAGTCCATGACCGCCGCCACCCTCGAGTATCTGACCGAGAAGGTGTGCTGCGCGCTGAAGGGCGGAGTGCCCACCGTGGAGCAGGTTCAGGACGCCGTTGAGGAGCAGCTCATCAGCATGGGCTTTGCCAAGACCGCCAAGGCCTACATCCTGTACCGCGCCGAGCACGCCAAGACCCGTCAGGCCGAAAGCGACCTGATGGACATCTACCGGGAGCTGACCTTCCAGGATTCCAAGGACGCCGACTTCATGCGCGAGAACGCCAACATCGACGCCGACACCGCCATGGGCACCATGCTCAAGTACGGCTCGGAGGGCAGCAAGTACTTCGTCAACAACTATGTGCTGCCCAAGGACATCGCCGCGGCTCACATGGGCGGCGACATCCACATCCACGACCTCGACTTCTATATGCTCACCGAGACCTGCTGCCAGATCGACCTGCTCAAGCTGTTCAGAAACGGCTTCTGCACCGGCCACGGCTTCCTGCGTGAGCCCAACGATATCCGCAGCTACGCCGCTCTGGCCTGCATCACCATTCAGGCCAACCAGAACGAGATGCACGGCGGACAGAGCATTCCCAACTTCGATTATTCCATGGCTCCCGGCGTTGCCCGCACCTTCCGCAAGGCCTACTACCAGTCCCTCGTTCAGTATCTGACCATCCGGGGCATGGCCAAGGATGAGGCTCAGGCTCTGGCTGACGAGGCGGAAAACGGCATTGAGGCTCAGGTGTCTCTGGGCACCGGCGATGCCTTTGCCGAGGCACTGGCCGCTCAGCTGGCCGGAAAGCTGGACGACCAGCTGCTCCGGGACGCCCACGACTACGCCATGGACAACGCCTACGGAATCACCGACAACGCCACCTATCAGGCCATGGAGGCCCTTATCCATAACCTTAACACCATGAACTCCCGGGCCGGCGCTCAGGTGCCCTTCTCCTCCATCAACTACGGCACCGACACCTCTCCCGAGGGACGCATGGTGGTGCGCAACCTCCTGCAGGCCACCGACAAGGGTCTGGGCGACGGCGAGACTCCCATCTTCCCTGTCCAGATCTTCAAGGTCAAGGAGGGCATCAACTACAATCCCGGCGACCCCAACTATGACCTCTTCAAGCTGTCCACCAAGACCTCGGCCAAGCGGCTGTTCCCCAACTTCAGCTTCCTTGACGCCCCCTTCAATCTCCAGTATTACAAGCCGGGCGACTACAACACCGAGGTGGCCTACATGGGCTGCCGCACCCGCGTGATGGGCAATGTCCACGACCGGGAGCGGGAGATCACCTGCGGACGAGGCAATCTCAGCTTCACCTCCATCAACCTGCCCCGCATCGCCATCGAGTCCAAGGGCGACATCGACCGCTTCTTCCAGATCCTTGACGACCGCATGGAACTGGTTGCCCGCCAGCTGGTTCACCGCTTCAATGTCCAGTGCACCAAGCACGTTTACAACTATCCCTTCCTGATGGGTCAGGGCATCTGGATAGATTCCGACCGTCTCTCCATGAACGACAGCGTGGCCGAGGTGCTCAAGCACGGCACCCTGAGCGTGGGCTTCATCGGCCTTGCCGAGACGCTGGTGGCTCTCACCGGTCAGCACCACGGCCAGAGCGAGGAAAGTCAGGCTCTGGGCATGAGAATAATCACCCATATGCGCGAAGCTATGGATGCCCGCAGCGCCGAAACCGGCCTCAACTTCACCCTGCTGGCCACTCCCGCCGAGGGTCTTTCCGGCCGCTTCGTGCGCATGGACAAGCGCAAGTACGGCGTTATCCCCGGCGTCACCGACCGGGATTACTACACCAATTCCTTCCATGTGCCGGTCTATTATCCCATCTCCGCCTACGACAAGCTGCGCCTTGAGGCTCCCTATCACGCCCTGAGCAACGCCGGCCACATCAGCTACGTTGAGCTGGACGGCGACGCCTGCAAGAATCTGGATGCCTTCGAGAGCGTCATCCGCTTCATGAAGGAGGCCGGCGTGGGCTACGGCAGCATCAACCACCCCGTTGACCGGGATCCCATCTGCGGCTACACCGGCGTCATCGACGATGTATGTCCCCGCTGCGGCCGCCGTGAGGGCGAGGCCGTCAGCATCGAGCGCCTCAACGAGCTGCGCAAGAAGTACCCCAATATGCCCCACATCGACATCTGCAACCTTTGCCGATAGAAGGGGAACCGCTGAGTAAATCACACCGACACAATAAATAAAAAGGAGAAAAACTATGAGCCAGAAGACTATCACCTGCGACGCCAACGGAATGGTCGGTCAGGATGTGGGCTTTGATCGCATTCGCCGCATCACCGGTTATCTTGTAGGCACCATCGACCGCTTCAACGACGCCAAGCGCGCCGAGGAGCACGACCGCGTAAAGCACAGCCTGACCAGCGGCAAATAAGCCATGGAGCTGCGCGTCGCGGGCATCGAAAACGAATCAATAGTGGACGGCCCGGGCTTTCGCCTTGCGGTGTTTGCTCAGGGCTGTCCTCACCACTGTCCCGGCTGCCACAACCCTCAGACCCATCCCTTTGAGGGCGGCACCATGATGGATGTGGGCAGTATCGCCGATATGCTTGAGGGCAACCCTCTGCTCAGGGGCGTCACCCTCAGCGGCGGCGAGCCCTTCTGCCAGCCGGAAGCCATGGCTCAGCTGGCCGCCCTTGCCCATGAGCGGGGCAAGGATGTGGTGTGCTACACCGGCTACACCCTCGAGCAGCTACTGGCGATGGACAAGCCCGCTGTCCGCTCCCTCCTCGGGGAGATCGACATTCTGGTGGACGGCCCCTACATCGAGGCACAGCGCGACCTGACGCTGTTGTTCCGGGGCAGCTCCAACCAGCGGCTCATCGACCTGCCCGCCACACTCGCGTCGGGCGAGGTGAGGCTGTGGAGCGATCCGTACTGGGACGGAGACTGATATTTGTCAAACACGGCAGAGACCGCCACATGGCGCGGTTTCTGCCGTTCATTGTTTGTTGGTTGATTGTGAGCGTCAGATGATGTACAATGAAGCAAACGACTACCGGGAGTGAGAGCATGAAGATTCCAAAGCTGTTTTTCATTTTCGTTTTTACCTTCTTCCCACTGCTTTTCCTGTGCGCCATAATTGAATCCACCGGCGCGGCCTGCGCGGACTACCGGTGCTTCGCAGTGGATGAGGAAGAAAATATATACATCGGCCAGGAGCACGCCATAGTCGTTCTGGACAAACAAGGCAGTGAAATTTCCCGCTTCGCCCCTCCGACCAATCGCGGTTACAGCTTCACATACATCGAGCCGCACGGCCTTGTGATCTGCACCAGCTACAATTACTACATTGCAGACGAGGCGGGCGATATTTCCCTTAAAATACCGGTCACCGACGACAACCGCCACCTTGCCTACGGCATATCATCAAGAAAATTTGTCTCGGTCAACGGAACCAGATACATAATGAGCGACCGTTTCCTGCGCACCTGCGTATTCCGCGTGGACGGCGATGAACGAACCGAAATATTCAGAATGCCGCTGAACGATTACATTATCCGTCTGCTGATTGCGCTGAATTGCGTATACGCGGCGGTGGCGATTCCTGTTATTGTGTTCCAGTGGGCAAAAGGCGGAAAAAGAGGGCAGATATGAACCAGCACATCCTTATTGTGGACGACGAAAAGGAGATCGCCGACCTTGTGGAGATATATCTTTCGGGTGAGGGCTTCACGGTGCACAAATTCTACGACGCCGACTCCGCCCTTGAGTGCATAGAGGGGCAAAGGCTGGATCTGGCCATTCTCGATGTGATGCTGCCCGGCACCGACGGCTTTGCCATCTGCCGCAGGATACGGGAGAAGCACACCTTCCCGGTCATCATGCTCACCGCCCGGGTGGAGGACATCGACAAGATAAACGGCCTTGCCATCGGCGCTGACGACTACATAACCAAGCCCTTCAATCCCCTCGAGGTGGTGGCCCGGGTCAAGGCCCAGCTGCGGCGGTACACCCGCTACAACAGCGGCGCCCAGACCTCCGCCCGGCTGTACGACAGCCGCGGGCTGATCGTCAACTTCGACTCCCGGGAATGCTCCCTCTTCGGCCAGCCGGTTTCCCTGACGCCCATCGAGTTCGGCATTCTTCAGCTGCTGTGCCGGAACGCCGGAAAGGTGGTTCCCTCGGAGGAGATTTTTGAAAAGGTTTGGGGAGAAAAGTACCTCGACAGCAACAACACGGTCATGGTGCACATCCGCCGCCTGCGGGAAAAGCTGCAGGAGCCGTCCCGCAAGCCCCGCTTCATCAAGACCGTATGGGGAGTTGGATACAGAATAGATGAATAAGATCACCGACAAGATAGCCGCCGCCATCGGCCGCCTCTATCTCAAGCTGGAGCCCACGGTGGCCGAGCTGGGCGAGGAGCTGCGTGACCTGTGGTCGGGCGGCCGGGCAAAACGAAGGGAAAAAGCCCAGCGCCGCCGGGCCGAAAGGGAGCGCCGGAAGAATCTCCACCGGGTACGCCGGGATATCTTCGGCCGCCAGCTGCTGGGAATGGTCATTTTCTCGGCGGTGTTCTGGGGCTTTATCTGGCTGTGCTCCGCCATGCCGGAGCTGTACGCCATCGTGGAGAATATCCTTGTGAATATCCTGCTGTTCATCCCCGGAAAGCAGTACCTTGACGACGTGCCGCCGGTGATCGTGACGATGTACTGCGCCGTGATGATCATCTGGCCCATGGTGAAGCTCTTTCGCGCCGCGGGCTATCTTGACAGCGTATACACCGCCGCCGACGGCATCCTCGACCCGAACAACGAGCCGGAGCCTATGCCCGCCGCCATCAGCGACCTTGACATGAAGCTGCGGGGCGTGCGGCTGTCCATCCTCCGCAACGAGCAGCTGGCAAGGGAGGCCGAGCAGCGCAAGAGCGACCTTGTGGTCTACCTTGCCCACGACCTGAAAACGCCCCTGTCCTCGGTCATCGGCTACCTCACCCTGCTGGACGAGGCTCCCGAGCTGCCCCTTGAGCAGCGGGCAAAATACACCTCCATCACCCTTGACAAGGCCTACCGTCTGGAGCAGCTCATCAACGAATTCTTCGACATCACCCGCTTCAGCCTGCAGACGGTGGAGCTGGAAAGAGGGCGCATCGACCTTTCCATGATGCTCATGCAGATCGCCGACGAGTTCTACCCGGTGCTGGAGGAAAAGAGGCTGCGTATACAGCTCTTTGTGCCGCCCCAGCTGATGATAACCGGCGACGCGGACAAGCTGATGCGGGTGTTTGACAACCTGCTGCGCAACGCCGCCGGCTACAGCTACGAGGGCACCGACATCATCCTCACCGCCCGTGGCCTTGGCGACGCGGTGGAGGTCACCTGCCGCAACACCGGCGACCAGATCCCGCCCCAGAGCCTTGAGCGCCTCTTTGAAAAATTCTTCCGGGCGGACAGCGCCCGCCACAGCGGCCCCGGCGGCTCCGGTCTCGGCCTCGCCATCGCCCGGAACATTGTTCAGCTCCACGGCGGCGAGATAACCGCCGAGAGCACTCCGGAATACACCCAGTTCCGCATCATTCTCCCCATCAGCGCCGACAAATCGTAAGATAATCGTAAGAAATCCGACCGCTTGTCTTAAAGCAAAGCACCCCGCCCGACTGGTACAATCAGCGTATCAATCGGACGAGGTGCTTTTTTATGAAGAAAACTCAGAACAGCCAGCCGGGCATCGGCTGCAATCTTATTCTGCTCACGGTCATTGTATTCAGCTGCGTGATAATGCTCTCTCTGCGGGGCTGCGCGGCTTCCTGCGGCCTGTGCGATTCCTGCTCCCTTGGCGCGGCGGAGGAGGCCATCGACACCTCGGCCTTCGTTGACCCATCCACGAAGAATAATCTCGACCTTGCCGCGTGGGCGGAAATGGCCTACGAACAGCACTGGGGCTATGTCTACGGCACATGGGGCAGCACCCTCACCGAGCAGCTGCTCCAGACCAAGGCCGGGCAGTACCCCACCGATGTGGGCGGGAACATGGAATATATCCGCACCCGCTGGATGGGTCGGCGGGTGGCCGACTGCATCGGGCTGATAAAGGGCTACTGCTGGTACACTCCCTCCGCCGGCTTTGAGTACTGCGGCAACGGAATGCCCGACATCGGCGCCAACAAGATGTACGAAAACGCCTCCGTAAAGGGCGAGATAGACACCATTCCGGAAACTCCCGGGCTGGCGGTGTGGGTCAAGGGGCACATCGGCGTTTATGTGGGCGACGGCTGGGTCATCGAGGCCATGAGCACCGTGGACGGCGTGCGCAAGACCCGCGTCGAGGATCGCCCGTGGACTCACTGGCTGCGGATACCGTATATTGATTATATTGAGTATACGCAGACGACGCTGGGGTAAGGTCGATCCGGAAGGCCAACGGCACGGGCTGAAAGGTTGAAATTTTGCAACTCACAATGTATAATACAGTCAAAACTACAACGGAGGGGCAGCGATGCCGGATAGTTACGAGATGAAAAAAATCACTCTGGAGGTTCCCTTCGCGGCGGAGGATACCGAGCCTTATATATTCGTCAGCTACGCCCACTGCGACCGTGAGCGGGTCTTCCCCATTATCCGTAAGCTTTACGAAATGGGCTGGAATGTGTGGTACGATCAGGGTGTCGAGACCGATATAAAAAATCACTTCGGCACCATCTCCGGCCATATACGGAGCTGCGCGGCAGCGGTGATGTTTGTGTCCACAACCTCGGTCACCCGCGAATATGTCACCGACACAGCGATAGCCTACGCGCTGGATCAGGAAAAACGGGTCGTGTTCTGCGAGCTTGACAGCGCGGAGCTGCCTGACAGCATCCGGTCGAGAACCACCGACCGGGAGCGCTTTCCCCACACCGCCGCCGACGGGCTGTGTGCCGTGCTGGAGGGCATCGAAGGGCTGATGAGAGGCGAGAGGCGGACGGCCGAGGCCATCTGTGTGAACACGCTGACCGACTGCCGTTTTGCCCTTTCCTCGCCCGATGACGAATACGAGGGCGAATACACCGAGAATGGCGGCGTGCGGCTGACCCGATACAGAGGCAGCTCAGAGAATGTGGTTGTCCCGGCGGAGTGGAACGGTCAGCCGGTTGCGGAGCTGGACAGAACCTTCGACGGGAACAAGACCGTAAAATCGGTCGCTATCCCCTACGGCGTCACTGTTATCGGCGATCTTGTGTTTCTCGGCTGCGCAAATCTCACCGACCTCACCATTCCCAACAACGTGACCGATATCGGCAAAGCGGCATTCTGCGAATGTTCCGGTCTTACTTCTGTCGCTCTTCCCGACAGCGTGGTCAGCATTGGCGACCGCGCCTTCGCCGACTGCAGCAATCTCGCCGCTATCACACTCCCCAAGAGCCTGACCGACATTGGGCATTTTGCGTTCTATCGCTGCACCCGGCTCACTGCTGTCACCATTCCCGGCAGCGTGACCTCCATCGGCCACGCGCCCTTTGCCGGCTGCGACAAGCTTGTATCCATTGCTGTGAGCGAAAACAGCGGCGCGTACAAATCCGTCGACGGCGTGCTGCTGAGCAAGGACGGATGCGAGCTGCTCGCCTATCCCGGCGGAAGAAAGGGTGGTTACACCATCCCCGACGGCGTGACGAGCATCTGTGACTGGGCTTTCGCCTCCTGCGGCAGCCTTACCGCTGTCACAATTCCCGACAGCGTGACCACCATCGGCAGAGACGCGTTCCGCTTCTGCGACCTCCTCTCCGGACTCACCATCCCAAACAGTGTGCGCAGCATCGGCGAGGGCGCGCTTTCCTTCTGCGAGCGCCTCGTCTCCGTCGTACTCCCTGACGGCATAACCGACATTGGCGGCGGCCTGTTCGCCGGATGTGTCAGACTTGCCAGCCTCACCATTCCCGACGGTGTGGCCACCATCGGCAGCGCCGCCTTCTCCGGATGCAAAAGCCTCACCGAAGTCATCATTCCCGACGGCGTTACCGCCATCGGCGAGGACGCCTTCGACCGCTGCGAAAGTCTTGTCAGCCTATCCATACCTGACAGCGTGACCAGCATCAGCGAAGGAGCGATCTTTGAATGCTCCGGCCTTGTCTCTATTAATGTGAGCGAAAACAACAGCGCATACAAGTCGGTGGACGGCGTGCTGCTGAGCAAGGACGGAAAAACGCTGATCGCCTATCCCTGCGGCAGAGCGGGCAGTTATTCTGTTCCCGACGGCGTTGCACTCATCGGCCAGACAGCCTTTGCCTCATGCGCAGGTCTTACTTCCGTCACCATCCCCGACAGCGTGACCGAGATCGGCTTCATGGCCTTCGACAGCTGCGGCAGCCTGACCTCCGTCACCATTCCGGAGAGCGTGGCTGTCATTGGCTATCAGGCGTTTTCCGATTGCGGCAGGCTGACCTCGGTCATTATCGCCGGCCGCGAGACCAGAATTCGCTTCATGGCCTTCGTCGGCTGCGAGAAGCTCACCATCTTCTGCCCCGAAGGCTCTTTGGCGTGGGATTGCTGCGACGAGGAAGGCATAGCCCGCAAGCCGATCTGATAAGCCGCCCGCTCCCGCAAAGATAAATCAAGGAGCTGCCGCTCGATCCGCGGCAGCTCCTTTGCTGTTTATTTTTCTTCCTTGTTTTCCTTCCCACAGCTCTCGGAGATTATATACCTCGGCCGGCCCTTTATCTCCTCGTATATCCGGGCGATATAGTAGCCGATGATGCCGATGCTTATCATTATTATGCTGCCGGAAAAGAGCTGGATGAGAATGACCGTGGTGAAGCCGCCCAGCGCCTGACCGCTCAGCTTCTGCACAAGGGCGATGGTGCCCAGCACCACCGACACCAGCAGCATTATCACGCCCATGACGGTGACCAGATGGAGCGGTGCCGAGGAAAAGGAGGTGATGTTGGTCAGGGCGTATTTTATCAGCGAGCCGGTTGACCACTTGCTCTGCCCCGCCGCCCGCTCGCGGACGCTGTAGGACACGCTGGTCTTTCTGAAGCCCACCCAGTAGGACAGCGCCCGGAAGAACACGTTGCGCTCGGGCATCCCGTTGAGGGCGTCCACCACCTTGCGGTCGAGGAGCTTGAAGTCGGAGGCGTTGGACATATCCATTCCGGTGGCCTTGCTGATGAGCTTGTAGAAGGTGCCTGCCGCAAAGCCGTGGACGGCCTTTTCCTCGCCCCGGGATTCCTTGACGCCCTCCACCACCTCGTAGCCCTCCTGCCACAGACGGTACATTTCCACTATTTTCTCCGGCGGATGCTGGAGGTCGCAGTCGATGACCACGCAGCAGTCGCCCTTTGCCCGCTCGAGGCCGGCAAACATGGCCGCCTCCTTGCCGAAGTTGCGGCTCAGGTGCAGCCCGGCTACTCCGCTGTCCAGCTCGGACTGGCGGCGGATGCAGTCCCATGTGCCGTCCCTGGAGCCGTCGTCCACAAAGATCAGCTCGTAATCGATGGCGGCTTCTCTCAGGATGTCGGCAATAGTGGCGGCGGTGATGGGAATCACGCTTTCCTCGTTGTAGGCCGGTATGATAACACTAAGCATTTTTTCGCTCCCTGTAAATCCTGTAAATAATGATAATATTATACCATACGCCGTGTTTTTTTCAATAGTCCCCTGCCGGGACGAAAAAAGCCGCCCCGGAAACCGGAGCGGCTTTGAGCTTTAAGCGGAGGAATTACAGCGCGGGAGCAGCCTCATGCTTGTTCTTTCTGTTGGACAGATAGTGAACAAACAGCATACCGCCTACCAGAGCGATACCGATGAGGTCGGTGACGAGGCCCGGGTAGATGAGCAGCAGTCCGCCGATGGCGCTGACCACTCGCTCGTACCACTTCATGTGGCCGAGTATGTAGCCCTCCAGCGATGCGGAGATGGCGAACATACCGACGATAGAGGTGATGACGATGAGAATGACCTCGGGCACGGTGGTATCCACGAACAGCATTGCCGGGTTGAGGGCGAAGATGTAGGGGACGATGAAGGCGCCGATGGCCAGCTTGGTGGAGGTGAGAGCCGTCTTCATCGGGTTGGCCTGAGCGATGGCGGCGCCGGCGTAAGAGGCCAGAGCCACGGGAGGAGTCAGGTCGGCGACGATGCCGAAGTAGAACACGAAGAAGTGAGCGGCGATGGGAGGCACGCCCATGCGCACAAGGATGGGAGCGCAGGTGGCGGCCATGATGCAGTAGTTGGCGGTGGTGGGAACGCCCATGCCCAGCACGATGCAGCACAGCATGGTGAGGACCAGAGCGATGATGACCTGATTGCCGGCAAGGGCGATGATGCCGTTGAAGAGCATATTGGCAAGGCCGGTCATGGTGATGGTGCCGGCGATGATGCCAGCCACGCCGCAGGCGGCGGCAACGGCAACCATGTTCTGGCCGCCGGTGGCCAGAGCCTCAAAGATGCGCTTGGGATTCATGCGGTTGTCCTTGTTGAACAGACCGACGATGATGACCGCCACGATGGCGATGGCGGCGGCGTACTGGATGGAGCGCTGGCTGGTGCCTACCAGATAGATGAGGATGATAAGGGGCAGCATCAGATAGGTCTTCTTGAGCAGAGGAACTATTCTGGGCAGCTCTTCTCTGGTCAGGCCGCGCAGGCCCTCCTTCTTGGCTTCCAGATGGACAGTGATGAAGATGCCAAGGAAGTAAAGAACGGCGGGCAGGATGGCGCGCACAACGATGTTGCTGTAGGGCACGCCCACAAAGTCGGCCATCAGGAAGGCGGCGGCGCCCATGATGGGAGGCATGATCTGGCCGCCGGTGGAGGCGGAGGCCTCGGCGGCAGCGGCGAACTCGGGCTTGTAGCCGGTCTTCTTCATCAGGGGAATGGTGACCGAGCCGGAGCCGACGGTGTTGGCCACAGAGGAGCCGGAGGCCATGCCCTCGAGGGCGCTGGCGATAACGGCAACCTTGGCCGGGCCGCCGGAGAAGCCGCCCACGATGGCGTTGGAGATCTGGATGAAGAAATCACCGATGCCCGAACGCTCAAGGAAGGCTCCGAAGATGATGAACACCACTATGAACTTGGAGCACACATTGATGGGGGTGGACATGATGCCTTCCTTGCTGTAGAACAGATACTGGACGACATAGTTGGTCTTGCCCCACAGGCTGGGATTGGAAAGACCCCAGATCAGAGCGTAGACAACGAGCACGCCGGCGACGATGATGATGGGCCAGCCCACGCTGCGGCGGCAGATTTCCACCACCGACAGAATGCCGATGATGCCGATGACGATCTGATACCACTCAAAGCGGCTGCCCTGCTGGATGATCTCACGGGCGTTGAAGGTGTAGTAAAGGAAAGCGCCCACACCGCCGGCCATGAGAATATAATCGAACCAGGGAATGTGATTGACCTTCTGGGTGCCTTTTTTCGCCGGATATACAAGATAGCCCAGCAGGATGATAAAGGCAACGAAGGATGTCAGACGCCACTCCTCAAGCCATGTGGCAAAGAGGGTGACATAAAGGCAGAAGACAGAGAAGATCGCCAGAATGCAGGAGACAACGATTTTGGGCTTGCCTTCCCACACACGGACATTTGACTCCCGGTCAAATTTCTTCATTACTGCATCCAAATCCATCGGCTCCTGCACTGCCGGAGCCTTTTTCTTTGAAAACAACAATGCAATTTCCTCCTTCGGGTAATAGTTAAATGGCTGCGGCGGATTCCGCCGCAGCCATTGCAGTCACAACTGATACAGTTTACTGGACAGGAACAGTGATGTCATGCTCGGCGAAGTACTTGGCAGCGCCGGCATGGAAGGGAACGGTCAGACCCTCGGTGGCGTTCTGGAGGTTGAGCTCGGCGCCCTTGGCGTTCTCGAGGGTGATGGCGTCGATGTTCTCGAAGATGGCCTTGGTCAGATTGTAGACATCATCCTCAGAAGCGGAAGCGCTGACGATCAGGGTAGCCTTGACGGTAACGGTCAGAACATCAGCTTCCTGGCCGGGATAGGTGCCGGCGGGAACATTGTAGGTGGTGTAGAAGGGGCAGGCAGCCATCAGCTTGTCGGCGATCTCGCCGTCGATGGGAACCAGATAAGCGTCGTTGGTGGTGCACAGCTCGGTGATGGCGGGAGTGGGAGCACCGGCGACGATGAAGGCAGCGTCGATCTTGCCGTCCTTGAGGGCGTCGGCGCTGTCAGCGAAGGACTGATACTGAGCGTTGATGTCAGCCTCGGTCAGGCCGGCAGCGGTCAGCACGTCGATAGCGTTGAAGTAAACGCCGGAACCGGGAGCGCCGATGGAAACAGCCTTACCGGCCAGGTCGGCAACGGACTTGATGTCGGGATCCATGGTGACCAGCTGTACGGACTCGGCATACAGACCGGCAACGGTGCGGAAGGAATCGATCTTGCCCTCAGCCTCGAAGGAACGGGTGCCTTCCCAGGCGTAGGACATAACATCGGACTGAACGGTGCCCAGCTGATAGTTGCCGGCGTCGATGCCCTGGATGTTGGCCTTGGAACCGTCGGTGGAAACGACGACGACGTTGATGCCGGCGTTGTTCTTGATGTACTGGCCGAGGACTCCGCCGTAGCCGTAGTAGGTGCCGGAGGTGCCGCCGGTACCCATGGTCATGGTGGAGCCGGCGCCGCCGCAGGCAACCAGACCGACCAGCATGGTCAGAGCCAGAACGATAGCGAGTATTCTTTTCTTCATGTTTGTTTTCCTCCTCAAAATGATAAAGTGAATAAACTCCCGTTTATCTTACATTATTTTGAATTAAAATACAAGGCCAATCCGGATTTTCTACCAATTTACTTATCTAAAGCATTAAATTTGTGTAAATTGCTGATTGGCTGCGTGAAATGCCGTGCCGGCAGGCTCCCGAAAGGACAAGCCGCCATTTTATTTGACATCCTCCGCCCCGGGAAGTATACTTTTAAGGCAATACCGCATAATTCTAAGTGCGATATTGCGCAGTCAGATTTTTCGTCAGACGCAACAAAAAGCGGAGGCAATACTTTTTGTATTGGCGAGCATTTTTGTAAAGTATGGCGGAAAAGATGCAAGCAAGATCGTGCTTAAGTTCTAAAACGGGAATTGTGCGGTGTTGCCTTATGGCGTGTTCATTAAAAAAACGGAGATGATATACTTATGAGTGACCGTTCCTTCCGCGCGGCTGTACCCGGAGACGAGGGCATTATCCTCGGCTTTATCCGGGAGTTGGCCGAGTACGAGCATATGTCCGATCAGGTGGTGGCCACCGAGGAGCTGCTGCGCCACTGGATATTTGAGCAGAAAAAGGCCGAGGTGCTCTTCGCCCTTGAGGACGGGCAGCCGGTTGGCTTCGCGCTGTTCTTCCATAATTTCTCCACCTTCCTCGGCCGGGCGGGAATATATCTTGAGGATCTCTATGTGCGCCCGGAGCACCGTGGCAAGGGCCACGGCAAGGGTCTGCTCCGCCAGCTGGCGCGGCTCACAGTGGAAAGAGGCTGCGGACGGCTGGAGTGGTGCTGCCTTGACTGGAACAGGCCCAGCATCGACTTCTACCTCTCCCTCGGCGCTCAGCCGCTGGAGGACTGGACCGTATACCGCCTCACCGGCGAGAAGCTGGAGGCCATGGCCCGCTGAAAAAACCGGCAGGCCGAATGGGCGAAAAAGAAATATTGATTATCCCCTTTGACAAGTGTATAATAAATATTTGGCTTTATCGGCCGCAAGCAACAGACAAGGAGCAAAAACTATCATGGAAAAGAAAAGAAGCAGCTTTACCGGTAAAATAGGCTTTGTGCTGGCCGCGGCAGGCTCCGCGGTGGGTCTGGGAAACATCTGGCGTTTCCCGTATCTTGCCGCGAAATACGGCGGCGGCATATTCCTGCTGGTCTATCTGGTGCTGGCCGTCACCTTCGGCTTTGCCCTCATGTGCGGCGAGATCGCCCTCGGCCGCAAGACCGGCAAGAGCGCCATCGGCGCCTTTACCGAGCTGAACAAAAAATACAGATTCGTGGGCGTGCTGGCCTCTGTCGTGCCCATGCTCATTCTCCCCTACTACTCGGTCATCGGCGGCTGGGTGACAAAGTATCTGACCGTGTTCGTCTCCGGAGGCGCTCACGCCGCCGCGCAGGACGGCTATTTTGACAGCTTCATCGCCAAGCCCTTCGAGCCGCTGGGCTGGTTCCTTCTGTTCATCGGAGCCACCGCGCTGATCGTTCTTCTGGGCGTGGAAAAGGGCGTTGAGAAGGTCAGCAAGGTCATGATGCCCGTGCTTGTGGTGCTCACTCTGGGCATCGCTGTCTATTCCATGTTCATGCCCGGCGCCATGGAGGGCGTGCTCTATTACATCACTCCCGACTTTTCCAAGTTCAGCGCCACCACCGTTCTGGCGGCCATGGGTCAGCTGTTCTACTCCATGTCCCTGGCCATGGGCATTATGATAACCTACGGCTCCTACATGAAGAAGGACGTGAGCATCGAATCCTCGGTGCGCCAGATCGAGCTTTTCGACACCGGCATCGCCTTCCTCGCCGGCCTGATGGTCATTCCCGCGGTGTTCTCCTTCTCCGGCGGAGACGAGAGCGCTCTGGGCAAGGGCCCCGGCCTCATGTTCGTCACCCTGCCCAAGGTCTTTGACAGCATCAGCGGCATCGGCGGCAGCATCATCGGCGGTCTTTTCTTCCTGCTGGTGCTCTTCGCCGCTCTGACCTCCTCCATCTCCCTGATGGAGACCGTTGTGTCCATCTTCCGGGACAAGTTCGGCTGGGGACGCAAGGCAACCTGCCTTTTCGTTCTGGCCGGCTGCATCCTCCTCGGTCTGCCCTCCTCTCTGGGCTTCGGCGTGCTGAGCAACATCACTCTGGGCGGCCTGACCTTCCTCGATATGTTCGACTTCCTTTCCAACAGCATCCTCATGCCCATCGTGGCGCTGCTCACCTGCATCTTCATCGGCTATGTCATCAAGCCGGACACCCTTTCCGAGGAGATCGCTCTCACCGGAAAGTTCAGGAGCAGAAAGCTGTTCTCGGTTATGATAAAGTACGTTGCACCGGTGTGCATCATCCTCATTCTGGTGTCCTCCGTCCTCGACGCGCTGGGCATCATGAAGATCTGACCTGCCCGGTGACGCCATGAAATACGATTTCACCACCATCCTCGACCGCCGGGGCAGGGACGCTCTGGCCGTGGAGCTGATAGGCGCTCAGGTGGACTGGGCCGACGCTCCCACCGCGCCGAAAAATGGCCTTGCTCCCATTCCCATGTGGGTGGCCGACATGAATTTCGCCACCGTTCCCACGGTACAGCAGGCCATTACCGAACGGGTACAGCACCCCACCTTCGGCTACTTTGAGCCCACCGGCGAATATTATGATTCCATAATCGACTGGCACCGCCGCCGCAACGGCGTCACCGCTCTGACGCCCGAGGCCATCGGCTACGAAAACGACATACTAAACTGTGTTGCCTCGGCCATTCAGGCCTTCACCACTCCCGGCGAAAAGGTGCTGCTCCACAGCCCCACCTACATCGGCTTTACCCACACGCTGGAGGACACCGGCCGTGTGGCCGAGCTCAGCCCTCTGGTAAAGGACGAACAGGGCGTGTGGCGGATGGATTACGAGGACATGGATCGCCGCCTCAGGGAAAACCACATCCATCTGGCCATTCTGTGCAGTCCCCACAATCCCTGCGGCCGGGTGTGGGAGCGGGAGGAGCTGGAAAAGGCCATGGAGGTCTACCGGGCCAACGACTGCGTGGTGGTCTCCGACGAGATATGGTCGGACATCCTCCTTGACGGCCACCGGCACATTCCCACCCAGAGCGTGAGCGAGGACGCCGCCCGGCGTGCCATCGCCGTATACGCTCCCAGCAAGACCTTCAACCTCGCCGGACTTATCGGCAGCTACCATATCATCTATGATCCCTATCTCCGGGACAGAGTGCGCAGAGCCTCCCAGCTCTCCCACTATAACGGCATGAATGTGCTGTCCATGCACGCCCTCATCGGCGCCTACCGTGAGGAGGGCCACGAATGGGTGGACGAGCTGTGTCAGGTGCTTTCGGGCAACATCAGCTATGCCTATGATTTTATCAAGGACAATTTCCCGGGTGTGGAGGTCGCCCGTCCTCAGGGCACCTACATGATGTTCCTCCACTGTGAGGACTGGTGCAAAGCCAAGGGCATCACCACCAACCAGCTGGTGCAGGCCGGCTGGGACGCGGGCGTAGCCTGGCAGAAGGGCGACGCCTTCCACGATCCGTGGGGCATCCGGATGAATTTCGCCCTCCCCTTCTCTCTGGTGGAGGAGGCAATGGAGCGGCTGAAGAAGTTTGTGTTTGTGTAATCTGTTTGTATAAGAAAAAGCCGACCGGTCGCAGTGATCGGTCGGCTTTTCAGCTTGTAAGAAAGTTTGGTTTCAACATCAATCGGCACATTGTTCAGACTTGCGGGTAGCTATCGTCCATATGGACGATACAGGGAACCCCCGGCCAGCACACTCGCTTCGCTCGCAGTGAGTTGCTTTGCAACTCAGGTTCCCTACGCCAAAACAGTCCACCGGACTGTTTGTGGCTACCCTCTCTGCGCATATTTGCGAAGCAAATAGCAAGTTGCTCCGCAACTTGGCCGGCGTGAGTTGCAGAGCAACTCAGTGCTGTGCTTGCACAGCTTCGCGGTCGCGGTGGTTTTCTATCGATGAGTATTTCGCTGACTGCGCATATTCGCTACGCTCACAGCGAGTTTTTTCAAAACTCGGTCAGCGACCAAAGGCGGAAAACCTCTGGTTTTCTTCGCCTATTGGAATCCGCAAGCCTTTGAAAAGGCTTGACCCAAACTTTATGCTTCATCTTTCTCCCATTTTCTCGCCAGAATCCACGCCAGCACGGCCATACCCACGGCAAAGGCGGCGAATATCAGCTCAAACACCGCGGCGGACACCATTCCGGTGTTGACAAAGCCAACGCAGGAATTGGCGGCGGTGTGGATGAGAATGGCCATGGGGAACAGCCAGAGGCGCTTTCTGTCCCGGGCGGAAAGGAACACGATGACCGACAGTGCGATGTGGAACACAATGGCGGATATCCTTTCAATCGTTCCCAGCACCGCGGGAGTGAAGAAACCGCCGGCGGCGATTCCCTCCAGCTGAGCCGTGGCCGCGGCCTGAGTCGCCGCGTCCATTCCGGCGGTGAGCGACGCCATGCCCATGGAGTTGACCATCAGTCCCATGGCCGCCAGACTTAACATACTGAAGCCGATGTACACGCTTTCGATGCCGCCGTGGCCGATGCCGTAGGTGATGGCATCCCGGCTGTGGCCGTACTTGCGGAGCATGACCTTGTAGGCGAAGAACCGTCCGCCCTCCTCAAAGATTCCCGCCAGCAGTCCGCCGCCGATGACAGCGTAAAGCCACGGATCGGAATTGATCAGCCGGGAAAGAGGATTGTCGGCTATGAGCAGGAAATAGCCGGGGATGAGCTTGAGCACTATTCCGAACAGCGGCCAGATGAGCATACCCACCAGCGCCGGCTTTATGCTTCTCTTGGTTTTCAGCTTCCACACAAGGAGAGCTATGATGGGGATGAGTATGACCAGCACAGCCTCGGTCACGAGGCCGGCTATGGATTCGTTGGGGATCCTGATGTCTGTCATTGTAATTTCCTCCTTTTTTCGATCAGGCTTCCTGACCGTACTTTTTGAACGCCATCCGCGAATAAACAATCGTCGCAATCGCCTCAACCAGCACCGCCGCTGCCGTGACAAACACCGGGATCATGCCCCGGAAAACAGCCGACACGGCGATTATCACAAGGCCGCACAGCACCGAAGCCACGCCGCCGAAGCGGTTGCTGGCCTGCCATGTGCGGTCGTTTTTCATGCTCCAGCGGGTGCGCACGCCGAGGAAGGTATTGCGCTTGGCCTTGGGCATGATGTTGCCCAGAATGACCAGCAGCAGACCGATGGCTCCGCACACCACCGAGGAGAACCAGTCGGGCATCCGCGCCGCGGTTCCGCCGGAATAGCCAAAGGCACTTGCCATGGAACCCGCCTGAACGGCCAGCAGCACAAGACCTACCACGGTCATGGTGACGCTCAGCACTCTGCCGTTGACCTTCGCCTCCGCCAGCTCCTTTTCGGTGGCTGAGGCAGCGGCTTTCTTGTTATAGACGCCGGCGAGCACCGCGGCGATCACGCCGAGCAGCGCCATAACGCCCGGGAAGATGAACAGCTCGTACTTCGAGCCGAAGCGATCGACATTGCCTTGGATATCGTAGTGCATGGGTATCGAATCGGGCAGGAACCTCAGGCTCACCGCCGTGGCCGCCAGAGACAGCACCGTCATCAGCCAGAAAAGCTTATTCTTCATTGTTTTTTCCTCCAAACTGCTTCATCCACAATATCATCTCCTCGAAGACGGTTGTGTTCAGCTCATAATAGACAAAATTCTTCTCCTTGTACTCCATCACAAGGTCGGCGCCCCTGAGCAACTTTAGATGATAGGACAGCGCCGCCGGGGTCACTCCCAGCCGCTCGGCTATGTCGCCGGCGCTCATGCGGCCGTCCCGCAGCATGGTAAGGATCTCACGGCGCTGTGGGTCGGAAAGGGCTTTGAAGGTCTCGGCCAGACCCATGTGATCACCACCTATTTCAAAATTTCTTTAAGTAGATTCTATCACACTTATCATGGGAAGTCAAGAGCTATTTAAAAATATTTTGAAATAACCCATATGCAGTGTCTTTCCCTGCCTCACCACAACATATCTCCTCCGCCCGGAATATCAGACAAAATCCCACCGCCATCTTTGTGCAGGTTTCCGCCTTATATTGATTGCAACAAGTTGCCAAATGTAGTAAAATTAGTGTGATTACTTATACATTAATTAGTATGGATAGGTATACATGATCGGAGTATTCAGAAACACATTTCGCAAATAGAAAACGGGGGAATTCACTATGAAAAAATTCAGCCTGCGCAGCACCGCCATGGCTCTGGCGATGCTTCTGCTGGTAAGCAACTCGGCCATAAAGCTAAGCGGCGAGGCCTCGGCTCTTGAAGCCTCCGCTGAATTCAGTTACGGCACTGCCGTCGCTGAGGCGGTTCGCGAGGACGCCCGGCTCCTCATGGAGGCCGGCACCCCGCCCGCCTATTACAGCAGCGTGGAGGAGGGCTACGTCACTCAGCCCAAGGATCAGTGGGAGGACACCACCTGCTGGCTCTTCACCGGCACCTCGCTGATGGAGACCGCCATCCTCATGGACTCCGAGCTGAACGGCTCCCTGAACGGAAGCATTGACCTTTCCGAGGAGCAGATCAAGTGCGCCATGCTCAACAAGCTGGGCGGCCAGACCAACGAGTTCGGCACCCGGGATCACTTCAACGCCGGCGGCAACATCGACATCTTCTGCGCCGCCGTGATGCAGGGCGTGAGCGTGGTAAAGGAGGGCGGCAAGTACCCCGCCGGATACCACCTCGGCCCCTACACCGCGAACGCCTCCACCTTCTACGACAGCACCCAGTCTCTCCCCACTCTGGGGCAGGCGGTGCTCAAGCCCGACTACAACCTGCTCAAGACCCACTGGATCTACGACCGGGGCGTGCTGGAATACAGCAACAGCAGCCACACCGCCGTGGAAACCACTCTGACCGCCGCCCAGCGCAAGGAGCTGGTGACCGAAATGAAGCAGGCTATCATGGATTACGGCGCTGTTTCCTGCAGCATCCGCTCCACTCCCCTTGAGTCGGACAACAACTGCTTCCTTTACTGCAAGGACGCCACTGCCGCCAACATCTCCAACCACAGCGTGGTCATCGTGGGCTGGGATGACAGCGTGAACAAAAACTATTTCTCCCCCGCTCCCACCTCCAACGGCGCCTTCCTGTGCAAGAACAGCTGGGGCACCAACCGCTGGGGCAAGGCGGTCAACTCCGACTACGACAGCTATTCCTTCAACATAGACTGGCCGGACGGCTACTTCTGGCTTTCCTACGAGGACATCAACTGCGGCTCCTACTGCGCCGCGGTGTGCGACGTGGAGGCTGCCCATCCCGACCAGTATGTATATCAGAACGACAAATACGCTCCGGCCAACTTCGCCTACGACGAGGGCGACATCGGCAGCCAGACCATAGCCGTCAAGTATGACCGCCGTGAGCTGGTGGAGCGGCTGGACAGCATAACCTTCCTCTCCCAGAATGAGGGCACCGAATACACCGTGTGGCTGGCCACCGCCCAGAGCGAGCCCGCCGACCCCACCACATACCTCAACGACTGCGAGAAGATCGAGATCGCAAGAGGCACCACCGACAACTGCGGCTACTACACCATCGACCTTTCCGACGCCAATCAGGTGCTCACCGATCCCATCTTCTACATCATAATCTACATCAACAACGCCTATCCTTTCGCCTGCGAGGGCATTGAGGCCACCGCCGAGCCCAACGAGAACTTCATTTTCTCCGTCGACTCCGGCTGGCGAGAGGCCTCGGTCAAGGTCAACGGCACGGTCATCAAGACCACCCACGCTCTCAAGGTGCGCACCGTGGAGCTCAAGGAAACTCTGGTTCTCCCCGTGACTCTGCTGAGCAGCAAGAACAATCCCGAGGGCGCCAGCGCCACCGTTACCGTCACCGACCAGCAGGGCGGCAAGCTGCTGGAAAAGGTCATCACCACCCGTCCCGGCTCGGAGATGGCTCTGCTGCTGGACGACAGCCTGACCAAGGGCCTCAGGGTGGACATCTCCATCACCCGTCCCGGCTACACCACCGCCGTGCTCAACGACTTTGTGGTGGGCGGCCCCATTCCCGGCAAGGTGAGAATGTACTCCGGCGACCTGAACAACAGCGGCACGGTCAATCCCCTCGACCTTTCCATGATGGTGTACGCCATCAACAACCGCTATAGCCCCTCCGATCCCCAGTACGCCCACTACGACCTCGACGGAAAGAGCGGCATAAATCCCCTTGATCTTTCCATTCTCATTTATAATCTGATAGAACAGCGCACAGACAACGCATAGTAAGAAAGGCAGGTATTTCCCATGAAAAAAAGAATCACAAAGAGCATTGCCGCACTGCTGATGGCCATGCTGATGGCTCTGTCCGTCCCGATGATGGCCATGGCCTCCGCCGAGGTTACTCCGGGCTATAATGTCACCTACGCCTATAGCTCTCCCAACCAGATCGTAGCTTCCATCCAGCTCAAGAATCCCGGCAAGCCTGCCACCACCGGCGGCGTCTTCCTCGACTATGACACCGCTCTGCTGGATTACAGCTCCTTCAACCATTCCGGCGTGAGCAATCTGGACAGCTCCGCTGACGAGACCGACGGCCGTGTCTACATCGGTTGGTATTCTTCCTCTCCCGTTGAGAAGTCCGACTACGGCACCATCGCCACCGTCACCTTCACCATCCCCGAGGGCAAGACCCTTGCCGACCTGCAGGGCACTCCCGCTCCCGTGGTTTTCTGTGACGACGCCGACTATCAGAACAGCGCCGTTTCCGGCGGTGCCGATTACGGCCGCGCCTTCCTGATGTACAACACCGATGTCTACAGCCACAAGGACAGCACCGTTTCCACCAACATGGGCGCCATGCCCGCCGCCACCGTGGCTGTCACCGGCGTGACCCTTGACAAGCCCACCGCCGACATGACCGTGGGCGACACCCTCAAGCTGACCGCCACCGTGGCTCCCGCTGACGCCACCAATAAGAATGTCACCTGGAGCTCCAGCGACACCAATATTGCCACCGTGACCGACGACGGCACCGTCACCGCCAAAGGCGCCGGCAACGCCGACATCACCGTCACCACCGCCGACGGCAATCACAGCGCCAAGTGCACCGTGGCCATTTCCCCCGCATCCACCGACAAGCCGGTCACCGGCGTGACCCTCGACAAGACCTCTGCCACTCTTCCTGTGGGCGGCACTCTCAAGCTGGTTCCCACCGTGGCTCCCGCTGACGCCACCAACAAGAATGTCACCTGGAACTCCAGCAACACCAATGTCGCCACCGTGGCCGACGACGGCACCATCAACGCCAAGGCTGAAGGCTCCACCGACATTACCGTGACCACCGCTGACGGCAATCACACCGCCAAGTGCGCCCTGACCGTCACCGCCGCCAATGTGCCCGTCACCGGCATCACCCTCGACAAGACCACCGCCAATATGGCCGTGGGCGAGACCCTTAAGCTCGTTCCTACTGTTACTCCCGATAACGCCACCAACAAGAATGTCACCTGGAATTCCAGCAACACCAATGTTGCCACCGTGGCCGCCGACGGCACCATCACCGCCAAGGCCGCCGGCAGCTCCACCATCACCGCCACCACCGCCGACGGCGGCAAGGCTGTAACCTGTGCCCTCACCGTTTCCAACGTTGCCGTTTCCGGCGTGACCCTCGACAAGACCACCGCCTCCGTGCAGGTGGGCAAGACCCTCAAGCTGACCGCCACTGTGGCCCCCGCCAACGCCACCAACAAGGGCGTTACATGGAAGTCCAGCGACGAGACCGTGGCCACTGTTGCCGCTGACGGCACCATTACCGCCAAGAAGGTGGGCACCGCCACCATCACCGCCACCACCGTTGACGGTGCCAAGGCTGTCACCTGTGCCCTCACCGTTACCGAAAAGCTCAACAATCCCGACACCGGCGACGTTCCCGCTTCCCTGACCGCGGTCATCGTTGTTATCGGTCTGAGCTTGGCTCTGAGCCTCTTCTGCATCGTGAACGCCCGCAGAAGCCGCGCTGCCCGCAAGGCCTATGTTGCCAGCGGAGCCATGCGCGAGGACATCATCAGACGCGGCCGCAGATAGTAGATTATCAGATAAACACTTATCAGATAATCGCTTATCAGATAGTAGATTATCAGATAATCCGCTTATCAGGATAATCGCTTGTCCGCGCTGACAACCGAATAAACGCAAACCCGGCCATCCGAAGTGTGATGCTTCGGATGGCCGGGTTTTTGTGCCCACGCCAAAGGGCTGCCGCGGATAATTCCGCGACAGCCCTTTTCAGCTTTTCAGTTTGCGATACTACTCAGATCATTCCTCTTCGTCGTTCTTCTTTTTGCGAACCAGAAGGAGGATTATGATGAGCACCGCGGACACGCCGATCAGCGAGAAGGCAACGGTGGGTCCGACCATGGACTTCTGCTGCTCGCCGGTGTCGGGAGAGAATCCGTCGCCGGTGCCGTCGCCATCGGGCTGGGTTGTGCCGCCCGGAGTGGTGGGCTGGGTGGTGGAACCGGAGCTCTTCTTGCTGACATAGTAGACCTTGGAGAGCTGGGTCATCTCAGCATCCGCAACCCACTGGCCGTTCACGAAGGTGTAGCCCTGGAACTCCGCGTAGAGGGTGAACTCGCCGGGAGTGGTGCACAGGAACTTGTCGGCGTAGATGTGGTTGGGATCGTCGATTCCTCCGAAGTCTCCGGAAGGATCATCGTGGTGCCAGTTGATGGGCACATACTTTCTGTCGCCCTCCAGCGGAGCGTTGGAGTCCGGCCATGAGCCGACTACATGGAAGTGAGCGGTGTTGCCCACCTCATAATACTTCTTGTTCATGTAGATGGCGCAGTTGGCGATGGACTGTCTGCTGCCGTAGGTGACATAGATAGCAGTGTTGGCCGAGACATCCTCGAGGGTGAGGATGTAGGCACCGTCCTCATAGGTCAGCTTGGACAGATCGTAGGTCACATTGTTGACCCGGATCTTCTTGATGCGGTGAGTGTCGTCCGGCCTGATGGTGATCTGCACATCCTCGCCGGGCACGACCATAGTTGTGGTGGGAGTGATGGAGCCGCCGTAATTGGCCGCCTCAGCGGTCACGGTGTAGGCTTCATTCCACACAGCGTAGAGAACGATGTTTTCGCCGTCGGTGGCGGTGAGGTCGGAGACCTCCTGAGCGTCTGTGTAAACCACAGTGGCGGAACCCGGATCGGTGGCCCAGCCCATGAACTTGTTTTTGTTCATGGTGTATGCGTTGGGAGTAAGCTGGGCAGGCTCACCGTAGGTGAAGGTCTGCTTGGCCATGGAACCCTTGCCTCCGTTGGCGTTGAAGGTGACGGTGTAGGTGATGGGAGTCCACTTGGCGACCGCGGTCTCGCCGCTTACCGACTTGACGATGGTGTCAGCGGTGATCTCCTCGTCGTCAACAAACCAGCCTTCAAAGGTGTAGCCGGTTCTGGTGGGAACAGGCAGGGTTCCGTAGGGCTGATCGTAGGTGACATCCAGCGTGTCATCTGCCAGAGCGTCGCCGCCGTTGACGTCGAAGGTGAGGGCGCCGCTTTCAGCGCTCCATCTGGCGTTCAGGGTGTGATCCTTGGCGGTGGCGACCACGGTGGAAGAAGTAACCTCGCTGCCCTCCAGATACCAGCCCTCGAAGGTGTAGCCGGTTCTGGTGGGAGTGGGAAGGGTTCCGTAAGGTGCGTCGTAGGTGACTTCGATTTCGTCGTCGGTCAGGGCATCGCCGCCGTTGACATTAAGAGTCACATCATACTTGTTTACGGTCTCGCTGTACTGGGCGGTGTACTCGGCGTCGCCGGTAACAGCCTCAACATCGGGAGTCCAGCCGGTGAACTCGACGGTGTAGCCTTCCTTCTCATAGGGAACGGGATCCACGCCGTTGTTGTAAACGGGAGTGGCGCCGTACTCCACAGAGTCGGTGCTCAGGGTGGAGCCGTCGTAGTCCTTCCAGACTACATCGTACTCGTTGACGGACTGCTCATACACGGGCACAAGAGTGACCTCTTCGATCACGGTGTTGCCTGCGCCGAGCTGGCCGCCCACGGGCTTCCACTCCTTGAAGGTGTAGGAATACTGGGCATCGCCGACCTTGTCGGGAGCAGTGACGGTGGGAACAGCCTCGCCGTACTTGACCGACTGGCTGGCGATCTCGTTGCCGTCCTCGTCAGTCCAGATCACGGTGTACTCTCTGGGAGAGGCGGTGAAGTCGGCGGTGTAGACAGCGTCGCCGGTAACAGCCTCAACAGCGGGAGTCCAGCCGGAGAAGGTGTAGTTCTCGGAAACACTGGATTCCTTGGCGGGAGTCTCGCCGGTGTAAGTGGGAGTGTCGCCGTACTTGACGGTATCGGTAGCCAGCACGGTGCCGTCGTGGTCCTTCCAGGTGACGGTGTACTCGTTGACGCTCTCCTCGAACTGGGCAGTGTACTCAGCGTCGCCGGTCACGGCCTCGATCGCGGGAGTCCATTCTGTGAAGGTGTAGGAATACTGAGCATCGCCGGTCTTGACAGGAGTCTCGCCGGTGTAGGCGGGAGTGTCGCCATACTTGACAGTGTCAGTGGCCAGCACAGCGCCGTCGTAGTTCTTCCATGTGACGGTATACTCTCTGGGAGAGGCGGTGAACTTGGCAGTGTAGGTTACGATGCCGGTCACAGCGTTGATCTCAGGATCCCAGCCCGCGAAGGTGAATACCTCAGAGGCGGTGGATTCCTTTGTGGGAACGCCGTAGGTGGCGGAATCATAGGCGGGAGTAGTGCCGTAGGGCAGCTCCTCGTCGTAGATCTTTTCGGAACCGTTCATCCATGTGACAGTGTACTTTCTGGCACTGTCGGTGAACTTGGCAACATAGGTGGCGTCGCCGGTGACGGCCTCGATGGCGGGATTCCAGCCGGAGAAGGTGTAGTCCTCGGAAACGCTGGATGCCTTTTCAGGCTGGCCGTAGGTGGCCTCATCGTAAACGGGAGTTTCGCCGTAGGCTACGCTCTCGGTGTAGATGACCTCGCCGGCATTCTTCCATGTGATGGTGTACTCTCTGGGAGAGGATGTGAAGTCGGCGGTGTAGGTAGCGTCGCCGGTGACGGCCTCGATGGCGGGATTCCAGCCGGAGAAGGTGTAGTCCTCGGATACGCTGGAATCCTTGGCGGGCACGCCGTAGGTGGCGGAATCGTAGGCGGGAGTGTCGCCGTAGGCTACGCTCTCGGTGTAGATGGTGCTGCCGTCCGCGTCGATCCATGTTACGGTGTACTTTCTGGGAGAGGATGTGAAGTCGGCGGTGTAGGTAGCGTCGCCGGTCACAGCCTCAATGGCGGGAGTCCAGCCGGAGAAGGTGTAATCCTCGGATACGCTGGAATCCTTGGCGGGCACGCCGTAGGTGGCGGAATCATAGGCCGGAGTGTCGCCGTAGGCTACATTATCGGTGTAGATGGTGCTGCCGTCCGCGTCGATCCATGTCACGGTGTACTCTCTGGGAGAGGCGGTGAAGTCGGCGGTGTAGGTAGCGTCGCCGGTGACAGCCTCAATGGCGGGAGTCCAGCCGGAGAAGGTGTAATCCTCGGATACGCTGGAATCCTTGGCGGGTACGCCGTAGGTGGCTTCGTCATAGACGGGAGTGTCGCCGTAGGCTACGCTCTCGGTGTAGATGGTGCCGTTGTTGTCCCAGGTCACGGTGTACTCTCTGGGAGCGGCGGTAAACTTGGCGTTGTAGGTGACGGTGCCGGTAACGACGTTGATCTCGGGATCCCAGCCCGCGAAGG
>JAZSQO010000123.1:0-4990 GCA_045538015.1 Acutalibacteraceae bacterium
GTGCTATTGACCGTTTCGCGGGTTATTTGTTTTCGTCTTACTGAACAGCCGCCGTGACCTCCTGAGCCACAGCCTCGCTGACCGCGCCGGTGCCGCCGTAGATGTAAACATCGCCGGTGCCCCGGGCGGAGACATAGCCGAGCAGGTCGCTGCCCGCCTTGTCGCCTACCAGCAGAACGGGAACGCCTATCTTGGCCGCGTGGCCGCCGCCGGCCAGAGCGTCGGGGAAGTTCTTGCCGGTGGCAAGGGCAACGCCGCTGCCCTTGAATACATTATCAAATCTGCGGACAATGGCAAGGCCGGTGGCGTAGCGGTCGGAGCCGCTGATGCGCTCAACGGTCAGTCCCAGAGCCTCGAGGCTGTCCTTTCCCTCGGCGGAGACAGCCGATTCGCCGCCCAGCAGAACGGCCTGCTTGCAGCCGGTGTCGGACACATACTGAGCGATGGTGCCGTTCACGCCGCCCTTGGCCGCGATGTACATGATGGGATTGCCCTCAATGGCGGCAACGGGGCTGATGGCCAGAGCGTCGGGGAAGTTCCCGGCGCTGGCAAAATAAACGGTGTCGAAGACAGCGTCGGTCAGCCGGGCAAGCTCGGTGGCGATGATGACGCAGGTCTCGTAGCGGTCGGAGCCGGCCAGCCGCGCGCAGTCAAGACCGACGGCGGTCAGGTCGCTCTCCACGCCGGAGGATACGGCGGAGGAGCCGCCCAGAATGTAGGCCTTTTTCGCTCCCAGACGGGCAATTTCGTCCAGCAGAGCCTTTTCGGCGCCATCCTTGCCGGTGGTCAGCAGGATAGGCGCGTCGGCGGCCTTGGAGAGAGGCACGCCGGCAAGGGCGTCGGGATAGCTGCTGCCGCTGGCGATAATGACCGTGGAGACGCTGTCCCAGCCCATGGCGCTTATCTTGGCGGCGGTGTCGATGCGGTCAGCGCCGTCGGCTCTCAGAGCCTGAGCCGGGCCGGAGGGAGCGGTGGTCGTGGTGGTAGTGGTGGTAGTGGTGGGCTCGGTGGTGGATTCGGTGGGAGCTGTAGTGCTCTCGGTAGGAGCGGTCGTGCTCTCGGTGGGAGCAGTGGTGCTCTCGGTAGGAGCGGTCGTGCTCTCGGTGGGAGCTGTAGTGCTTTCGGTAGGAGCGGTCGTGCTCTCAGTGGGAACAGTGGTGGCTGTGGTAGTTGTGGTGGTTGTGGTCGTGGTAGTGGTAGTAGTGGTGGAAGTGGTTGCGGTGGTTGTGGAGGTCGCAGATGAAGTGGTAGTTGCAGTAGTGGTAGTTGCAGTAGTGGTGGTGCCGCCGAGATTCATGCCGTCCTCGAAGGTGGGAGCGGTGGTCGTGGTGGCAGTGGTCGGCTCGGTGGGAGTGGTGGGCTCGGTGGGAGTGGCACCGGAGTCGCCCGGATCGCTGCCCTTGGGCAGGAAGTGGAAGGTGTCGTGAAGGCCGTTGGCAATGGCATTGGCGATGGTCTGGGGATTGTCGATTATCCACTGGGCCGAATCCACATTGTCGTGGAATTCCACCTCCAGCAGGGCGGATATCATGCCGAAGCCGCCCGGGTCACGAACCTCGCCGTAGCCCACGCCGCTGAGGTAGGTCATGCCGTTGATGGCGCCCTCGGCGGTGTCGGGGAAGGGAGCAACGGAGGAGATGCGGCGCACGAGGTTTTCCGCCATGAGCTTGTTCTGGGGAGTGCCGGGGAAGTAGTAGGCCTGAGTGCCGTAAGCCTTGGAGGAGCCGCCGGTGGCGTTGGAGTGTATGGCGAGGTAGATGTCCGAGCCGAGGTTGTAGGCCTCGAGGGGACGGTCAAACTTGCTGATGGGAGTCTCAAACCTGGCCATGTGCACCACGCAGTCGTAACGGCTTTCCAGAATTATCTTCAGCGCGTCGGCCACACGGGTCATCTGCTCCCACTCGTTGGTGTTGCCGGTGGCAAAGGGATTGGCCGGCTGGCGGGAGGGAGAGAGGTAGATGACCGGAGTTTCCCGGGAGGTGTCCACATCGCCGGGAGCGGAGCAGAGGTTGGTGACCACGGCGGCCTTGCGGCTTATCCAGCAGTTGGTGTTTCCGTAGCGCACCTCGTACCATGTGACGCCGGAGCCGTCGTTGTCGTAGCCGAGGACTACCATGTGGTCGTTCTTGGAGGCGGTGGCCACCACGGACTGGTTGGTGCCCGGTTTCGCGCGCAGGTCGAATTTCTCAACGGTCACCTGAGCCACCCGCTTGAGATACTTTGTGTGAGGGTCGTGGGTGGTGGAGACGGCGTAGGCGGTGGTGGCCTCGAGGGCGCTCACCCAGCCGGTTATGGAAGAAGAATAGTGTATCTTGTACCATAATCTTCCGTCGGTGCCGGTCTTGGTGTCCAGCAGGAGGAAGGTGTTGTCCTTGGGCGCGTAGGCGGAAAGCTCGGCGGAGGGGTCAGCCTCGGCCAGCACCTTTGCCGAATCGGCCCGGATGACCACGATGTCGGCGTTCATGGCCTCCGCCCGGGTAAAGGGCGCGGCGGAGAAGATGGTCAGCAGCGTGCACAGGCACAGCAGCACGGAGAGAGTTTTTTTCAAAGACATGGCGTTGTTCCTTCCGGTAAAGAAAAAATCACGGCGCCGTGGGAGGCACCGTGATTAATCATAGCAAAAATGACACCGGAGTGCAATATTATCCGCCGATTGTTACAGAATGGTAACAGAATATTTACATGGCCGGCTCCACGAAGGGAATGCCGAAATACTGGGTCAGGGACAGCACCACATTGCGGGCCAGCTGGCCGATGTTGTCCACGATCCACAGGGCGTCCTCGGTGTTGTCGTGGTAGGCAAACTCGATGAGCACCGCCGGCGCTCTGGTGCGGCTGACCTCTCCGAGAGAGGTGGTGGGGCGAGCGTCCACAAGGTCGGGCTGGGGATAGATGGCCATGAGGTTGTTGGCGATGATGTCGGCCAGACGGCGGCCCCGGGTGGAGGTGGGGTAGTAGTAGACATCGGGGCCCTGAAGCTGGCCGGAAAGATTCTCCGGCGCGGCGTTGGAGTGAAGGGCGATGTGGGCGTCGTAATTGCCGGCGTTGCTGGCAATTATGGATGTGCCGGCGGTCATCTGGGGCGTGTTGCGCACATATTCGATGCCGCTGGCGTCAAGATAGGGGATCATGGCGTCGGCCACCAGATTCATGTAATACTCCTCGGTGCCGCCGATGATGTAGGGATTGTACTCCTGAGTGGATGGGCTGAGATAAATAATGGGCATGGCATGATACCTCCGTTGGTGATGATATCATACTATGCCCGAAAACGCTTTTTGGTCAGAAAAGATCGCCGAGGTTGAAATCGCCGAGATTGAAATCGCCGAGGTCAAAGTCGCCGATGTCGACGGCTCCGATGTCGCCGAGGTCGATGTCGCCCACATCGATGGTGCCGATGTCGCCGAGGTCAAAGTCGTCAAGGCTGATGGGATCGGCCTCACCCAGCTCGAAGGTGTCGCTGGAGTAGTTGTCCAGCATGGATTCGTCCTTGCAGCCAAACAGCATGGTCATGGCGGCCAGCATAAGCACGGCCAGAATGATGGCTTTTATCTTCATTGTGATATCCTCCCGCTCTTTTTTTCAGATTATACCACGGACGGCGGCAAATGTAAAGTACCCGCGGGCGGCGAGCCAACAATATGCCCAAAGCCTGCCGCCTCCGCGCCGCTCATAGTATAAAATTTATAGAAATCTAAATTATTATGCTCTGTGCCCTTTCTTTTCCCGGCGCAAAATGATAGAATTATTCTGTATCAAAGCGTCCTTGAACGAAAGGTCGCGCAGAAATTACATATAATAGGAGAATTGGGATATGGCGCAGGTCAAACGAATTTTTGTTGAAAAAAGACCCGGCTTTGACATCGAGGCCGGCGGCGTGCTGGCCGATCTCCGGGAGAATCTGGGCGTAAAAGAGCTGACCGCGGTGCGTGTGCTCAACCGCTATGATGTTTCCGGTCTGGAGGGCGAGGACTTTGAGCGTGCCAAGAGCACCATCTTTTCCGAGCCCAATGCCGATAATGTTTACGACGAGGAATTTTCCATGGACGAGGGCGACAAGGTCTTCGCCAGTGAATATCTGCCCGGTCAGTTCGATATGCGGGCCGACTCGGCCGCTCAGTGCGTGCAGCTGCTGACCTGCGGCGAGCGTCCCGACGTGCGCTCGGCCAAGGTGTACATTCTCTCCGGCGGCATTTCCGACGAGCAGCTGGAGCGTATCTGCGCCTACATGATAAACCCTGTGGAGTCCCGCCGGGCCTCCATGGACAAGCCCGAGACCCTCGAGGCCGACTATCCCGTGCCCGAGGACGTGGCCATCATCCACGGCTTCAACCGCTGGAGCGAGGAGCGCCTGAAGGAGTATTACGACGGCATGGGCTTTGCCATGTCCTTTGAGGATCTGAGCTTCTGCCGGGAGTATTTCCGCGGCACCGAGCACCGCAATCCCACCGTCACCGAGCTGCGTGTCATCGACACCTACTGGAGCGACCACTGCCGCCACACCACCTTCCTGACCCAGATCGACTCCATCGAGATCGAGAAGGACGCCACCACCGTGGCCATCGAGGAGGCGCTGAGCCAGTACATCGCCGCTCGCTCCGAGCTGGAGCTGGAATCCAGAAAGCCGGTCACCCTCATGGACATGGGCACCATCGGCGCCAAGCTGCTCCGCGCCCGTGGTCAGGTCAACGACCTTGACATCAGCGAGGAGATCAACGCCTGCTCCATCGAGGTTCCCGTGGTAGTGGACGGCCAGACCGAGACATGGCTGGTGCAGTTCAAGAACGAGACTCACAACCATCCCACTGAAATCGAGCCCTTCGGCGGCGCGGCCACCTGTATCGGCGGCGCCATCCGCGACCCGCTGTCCGGCCGCAGCTATGTCTATCAGGCCATGCGCGTCACCGGCGCTGCGGACCCGACTCTTCCTATTGAAAAGACCATTCCCAATAAGCTGCCGCAGCGCCGTCTCGTAACCACCGCTGCGGCG
>JAZSQO010000044.1:0-7882 GCA_045538015.1 Acutalibacteraceae bacterium
CTAAGACCGCTTGGCCTCCGACTTATTCTCCGATATTGGCACTCAGACGGCTTATAGGTTCGTAAGTGGGCATCTGGCCCATGACGTAATTTTCGGGAATGTAGTGCTCATCGACGATGTTGTTCTGGGAAACCGGCATATATCTCTTCAGCGTAAGCAGACGGGCCTGCGCGATGTAAGGATTCTCCACCGCCATGACACCGCCCACGCAGCCTGCCGGGCAGGCGTTGAGTTCAATGAACTCAAGCTGGGGCATATTGCCGGTCTCGATCATATCAAGCACCCGGTTGACATTGTCGATCCCGTCGGCCGCAAGGTATTTGTCGTTGAAGATGGCCGAAGCCTCGCCGCCCGTTGAAGCCCAGGCGACACCGATCTTGCCGGCGTTGGACAGAGGCTCGGGGGTGGTCTCACGCTTCATTACATTCAGAAGCATGAAGTACACATCGCTGATGGCGATGACCTCGTCCACATTGCTCTTGCGTCCCGAGGCGGAGTTGAGCACATAGCTGACCTTGGCGGGGCAGGGCGAGATAAAGAACACGCCGATGTCCTCGTCGCGCAGCTCCGGATGAAGGGCGCGCGCCTTGCGCCGGGCCAGCATCGCGCCGATCTCCACGGGAGGGAGCAGCGGCATGATGTGATCCTTGAGGGACGGGAATCTCATGCAGATAAGCCTTGTCACAGTGGGGCAGGCCGAGCTGATGACCGGCTTTTTGACCATGTCGTTCTTCAGGTAGAGGCGGGTATAGCCCGACACCTGTTCGGCCGCCTGAGCGACCTCGAACACATCGTCAAAGCCAATGGCCTTGAGGCCGCTGAGGACATAGTCCACATCGTCCAGCGACTCAAACTGTCCGTAGAGGGCAGGAGCCGGGAGAGCGATGGTATACTTGAAGTCCTTCATCCGCTCGATGGTGCCGCAGACCGGCTTTTTTGCGTTGTGCGGGCATATCCTGATGCACTGACCGCAGTCAATACACCGCTTGGGATTGATGACGGCCTTGCCGTCCTTTATCCTGATGGCCTCCGTGGGGCAATGCTTCAGGCAGGTGGTACAGCCCCGGCATTTGTCAGCGTCAAGCGCCACTGAATGCTTGTAAGTATCCATATCAGTTATTCAAGATTGACCCTCATTGTAATGGTCGTACCCTTGCCCATCTCGGTCTCTATCTTCATGTCGTCGGTATAGCGCTTCATGTTGGGCAGACCCATACCGGCACCGAAGCCGAGGTTGCGGACATTGTCCGGGGCGGTGGAGTAGCCTTCCTTCATGGCCAGCTCGACATTGGGGATGCCCGGGCCGCGGTCGGCCAGAACGATCTCGATGCCGTCTTCATATACCATGACATCAGCACTGCCGCCGTCGGCGTGGATGACCATGTTGATTTCGCCCTCGTACATGGCGATGGAAACTCTGCGGATAGTCTCGGGCGGTATGCCGAGCTGGCGAAGATTCTTTTTTATCTGAACCGACGCCTGACCGGCAGAGGTGAAGTTGTCACCGTCTACATCAAAGTGAAATTTAATTGCCTCACTCATCTTCATCACCGGCCTTCAATCCGTTTGCATAGAGCTTGCCGCAGGCCTCGTACATCCGCTTTTCGGTGGACAGAACGACCAGACCGCATTCCCGTGCCAGCTCGATCATCTCGGGCGTGGGCTTTTTGGAACGCACGAACACGACGCACACCATATCCATCATCTCGGCAGTACGGATGACCTGAGCATTGACAAGCCCGGTCAGCAGCACAGCCTGATTCTTGACATAGGCGAGCACATCGCTCATCATGTCACTGCCGCAGGCGGAATGGACCTCATGGGAGAGCATTTCTTCGTTGCAGAGAACCTCTGCGTTGAGCAATTCCTTAATGTTGCTGATCTTCATCTGCTTTTGACTATCCTAATATATTGTTTAATAGCGATTACTGGTACTTGGCCAGGATCTCGGGGATCTGGTCGGCAGTCAGACGGCCGTAAACATCGTCGTTCACGGTCAGAACGGGAGCCAGACCGCAGGCACCGATGCAGCGGCAGGCAGTCAGGGAGAACTTGCCGTCGTTGGTGCATTCCTCGGCGTTGATGCCCAGGCATTCGCACAGCTTGTCCAGCACTTCACCGGAGCCCTTTACATAGCAGGCGGTGCCCATGCAGACAGAGATGTGATACTTGCCCTTGGGAGAAAGGGCGAACTGGGAGTAGAAGGTAGAAACTCCGTAGACCTCCTCCATCGGCACATTCAGACCCTCGGCGATCATCAGCTGAACCTCATAGGGCAGATAGCCGTAGATCTCCTGAGCGGCCTGAAGCACCGGCATGACAGCGCCGGGAACGTTCTTGTTTTCCTCAATGGCAGCCATCAGCTTAGCTTTCTGTTCCTCCGTTCCATTGAACGGAATCTTGCTAATACTTTTGCGCATTGTTTTGCCTCCTTGTGATATTCCTTCGTCATTCGCGTGAGCTGTTTCACACGCGCGCGAAAAGCTTTTTCAGGCAGAGTAATCCACCTAAACATACGGATTATAACATATCCCGACAGGAAATGCTATATAAATATTGACAAAAAATTATCAAAATATATTATATTGGCGTTTTTAACAATCTTCTTTCCGTCAATCACAACATATTGTATATCATCCGTGTTTATCCGGCCTTTTCCCCGCCGTTTATTTGACATCCGGACGCGGTTATTATACAATAAACTCAAACTCTGATTCAACCGGTATATTACGGAGGAATTTTTATTATGACATCCCTTACCATGAAATATCTTCCCTCTTCCCTTTCCGGTCAGCGGCTGCACACTCTGACATGGTCTCCCGAGCAGCCTCAGGCGGTCGTGCTCATTATCCACGGCATGGCCGAGCACATCGCCCGCTACGACGAATTTGCCCGCTGGCTGTGCGAAAAGGGCGTCGCCGTCGTTGGTTACAGCCAGCTCGGTCACGGTCTGACCGCCGCCTCGGAAAAGGAGCTCGGCTTCATCGCCGAAAAGGACGGCTGGAACCGCCTCGCGGATGATGTCGGCGTTGTCCGACGCGCGGCGGAGGAGCAGTTCCCCGGGCTGCCTCTCGTGCTGTTCGGCCATTCCATGGGCTCCTTTGTGGCGCGTACATATATAACCCGGCCGGAAGCGGCGGGGCTGAGCGGTGTGGTTCTGTGCGGAACGGGAAACACGCCCGCCGCCGTTGTGGGCGCGGGCAAGGCCATCGCCTCGGTCATCCGTCTGTTCAAGGGAAAGCGCCATCGCAGCCGATTTATCAACTCCATCAGCTTCGGCGGCAACAACAAACCCTTTGAGCCGGGTCGCACCGAATACGACTGGTTCTCCAAGAACGAGGAAAATATTGATATTTATGTAGCCGATCCCATGTGCGGCTTTATCTTCACCACCAAGGCCTTCGGCGACCTTTTCGACGGCCTTGGATACATCTGCAAGCCCAAGAACATTGCCAAGGCTCAGAAGTCTCTCCCCTGCCTCTTTGTATCCGGACAGCTTGACCCGGTGGGCGGCTGCGGCAAGGGCGTTGTGCAGGTGGCGGAGATGTTCCGCAAGGCCGGCATGACCGATGTGCGGGTGGAGCTTTACGACAACGACCGCCATGAGGTGCTCAACGAAACCGACCGGCAGACGGTATACAGTGATATCTATTCTTTTGTAAGCCGGTTTATTCCCTCGCACAGCACAGAGGCTGCGGAATAACCCAGCAGACAGCACAAGCGCCGAAGCGATGAACGCTTCAGCGCTTGAGTAACATAGGTCATTCCGGGATAATTACAAGGAATTTATCTGTTGCTGTTCTGGTCGCTGCGGTTCTGATTGTTGTTCTGGCTGCGGTTCTGGTTGTTGTTCTGATTGCGGTTCTGGTTGTTGTTCTGCTGATTCTGGTTGTTCTGTCTGTTCTGATCCATTGATAATCACCCCTTTCGTGACATATCATGCCCTCATCGACGGGCTAATATTCATTACACTGATCTGGGAGATGTGAGCTTTGCTTCCACCGGAAAAATTTTTTGAAAGAATGAAACATATATACGACTGCCCCGACGAGGTGTCCGGATGGTACGGACAGCCCCACGGGCGCGGTCTGCGGGTCAATCCCCTCAAATTCGATCCGAATCGGATCGGCGAGCTCGGGCTGTCGCTGGAGGCTGTTTCCTTCTCTCCATTGGGCTACCGACTGCTGGATGATGATGAGCGTCCCGGACGCTCGGCATGGCACCACGCCGGCGCTTTTTATATGCAGGAGCCGTCAGCCATGTCGGCGGTCACCGCCCTTGACCCTCAGCCGGGAGAGCGAGTGCTGGATATGTGCGCCGCTCCGGGCGGAAAATCCACCCAGATCGCCGCGCTGATGGGCCAGCGCGGACTGCTGCTGGCCAACGAGTATGTCCGCTCAAGAGCGAATATCCTTGTGTCCAACATCGAGCGTATGGGCATCCGGAACGCCGTAGTGACCTCTGCCCATCCCGATGTGCTTGCCGAACGCTTCGGAGGCTTTTTTGACCGGGTGCTGGTAGACGCTCCCTGCTCCGGCGAAGGAATGTTCCGCCGGGAGGAGGCCGCCGTCACCGAGTGGTCGCCCGAGCACGTGCGCACCTGCGCCGCCCGCCAGCGCGGTATTCTCGACAGCGCCGCCCGATGTGTGGCCGAGGGCGGCGTGCTGGTCTATTCCACCTGCACCTTCGCTCCCGAGGAAAACGAGCTGACCGTGGCCGCTTTTCTCCATTCACACCCGGACTTCCGCCTCGAGGCCATTCCCGCGCCATTCGGCCGACCGGCCATGGACGCCGGACGGCTGGCCGATTTCCGCGCCGCCTTCCCCTCCGACCACGACGAGGCGCCGGTTCCCGGGGATATCACTCTCGCCCGTCGCATCTTCCCATCCGACGGCGGCGAGGGACATTTCGTCGCCCGGATGAGACGGGACGGCACTCCGCAGACCGCCGAGGAATCCCAGCTTCCCATTAAGAGCGATTCCTCCGCAGCCTCCGACCTTCTGGGCATCTGTTTTACACAGTCTCCCGATGGAATTATCCACACTCAGGGCGACGCCATCTATCTTCTCCCCTGCCCTGCCGACCTGCTGAGCGGACTGCCGGTGGTGCGCGCGGGAATCCAGCTGGGTACCGTTGAGAAAAAACGCGTTGAGCCCCATCACTCCCTGTTCATGGCCGCCGATCCGGCCCACTGCCGCTCTATTCTTGAGCTGGAGGCCGACAGCCCGCAGCTGGAGCGCTTCCTCCACGGCGAGCAGCTGGATGTCTCCGACGACCTGAAGGGCTACACCGCTGTCCTTTGCTCCGGCGTTATAACCGGCTTCGGCAAGGCCTCGGGCGGTATGCTCAAGAACCGATACCCCAAAGGACTGCGTAAAATGTGAGCTCAGGGACGGCCGCTGACGCCGAAAGTTACTGGATATGCAAAAAACCTCTTTTGTCTTTCAGACAAAAGAGTTTTTTTCATGGCTGGGGTAGAAGGATTCGAACCTTCGGATGACGGAGTCAGAGTCCGTTGCCTTACCACTTGGCGACACCCCAATATTCTGCTTTGGTGCTGGCTGTTTCCAGCGAGCATTATTTATTATAGCCGCCAATATGGAAATGTCAAGAGCTTTTTTGAAAAAAAGGAGAATTTTTTGTGTCACGGCATAAACAGCCTATCATACGCGCGCCACCTATTCCTCGTCGTCTGTTTTTTCGATGGCAAGCACACCGGGCACCCTTGGCGGATACAGCTCCTCTATCCGGCTGTCGAACGTCACTCTGATCCGGTCGCCCTCCTCACATCTGGGGCAGCCGTCGTAGTTCGCGGACACATAGACCGGTGTACCCTCGGGCAGAGAGCTGTTGCCGCTTTGTGTCACCTCCACAAAGAGCGAGCCTTCATACACTTCCACGACGCTGGCTTCAAAGAAGGCCTGCATTGCCTCCGGAGAGACATCGCCCGCCGGAACGCAGGCGGCCAGCAAAGCCGTGCACACCGCGGCGGCAATCAGAGCAATTGTTCTTTTCATAATCATCGTCTCCCTTCTTTTTATACTATTATACCATACATTTGTACGCGGCGCAATTGCCGCGCCATCCCTGCTTCGATTTACGCAAAAACCGCCGTGGAATGCGAGCTTCCACGGCGGTTTGTTGTTGCTGTGACTATCTGTCAGTTATCAGACAAACAGATACTTGAGGATGAACAGCACAGCCAGGATGCACTCGATGATGGAGATGTCCTTGAGCTTGCCGGAGAGGAGCTTGATGAGAACATGAGCAATGATGGAAAGGAAGATACCATCAGAGATGCTGTAGCAGAAGGGCATGGCCGCGATGCAGACGAAGGCGGGAACAGCCTCGGTGATGTCATCCCACTCGATGTTCTTGACGGAGCTCATCATCAGAACGCCGACAAAGATCAGAGCGGCATTGGTGGCGGCGCTGGGGACAAAGCCGGTCAGCGGAGCCAGAGCCAGAGCCAGCAGGAAGCAGACGGCGGTGACAACAGAGGACAGACCGCTTCTGCCGCCGGCGGCGATGCCGGAGCTGGACTCGACGAAGGTGGTAACGGTGGAGGTACCGAAGACGGCACCCACAGAGGTGGCAACGGAGTCGGCGAGCATGGCCTTGGTCATCTCGGGCATATCGCCGTTCTCGTCCAGCATATCAGCCTTGCTGGCGGTACCAATGATGGTGCCGATGGTGTCGAACATATCGACGAAGGAGAAGGAGAGGATGATAGCGCCAACAGCAAGAACGCCCTCAAGGAAGGTCTTGCCCTGGAACAGTCCGCCGAAGCCCTCGGTGAAGGCAACACCAAAGGAGGTCTTTGCCCAGGTGCCGAACTGGCTGCCGATGGTGGAGAAGTCGATGGCGGCGCTGGGCATGGTGACGATGCCGGTGGGCACGCCGATGGCCCAGTACAGAGCGGAGGTGGCAACGATACCCAGCAGAATGGCGCCGGGAACCTTGAAGCGGCTCAGAACAGCGATGACAACGACGCCCAGAAGGGTCATCAGGGTGCCGAACATGGCGGCGTCACCGGTGAGAATGCTCTTGATGGAGCCGATGGTAACAAGGGTGCTGTCGCTGTTCACGACCAGACCGGAGCCGGTCAGACCGATGAAGGCGATGAACAGGCCGATACCGACCGAAATAGCGAATCTGAGGCTCTTCGGAATGGCCTTGACGATGGCCTGACGAAGGCCGACAGCGGTGATGATGATGAACAGAATACCGGAAATGAATACGATGGCCAGAGCCTGAGCGTAGGTATAGCCAAAGCCCAGCATAACGGTGTAGGCAAAGAAGGCGTTGAGGCCCATGCCCGGAGCGAGAGCGAAGGGAACATTGGCCAGCAGGCCCATGAGGAGAGTGCCGAAGAAGGATGCCAGACAGGTAGCGACGAAGACGCTGGTTCTGACAGCGGGATCACCGCCGGCACCGTCCGCGATAATGGTGGGGTTGACGAAAACGATGTAGGCCATGGTGAAGAATGTGGTAAGGCCGGCAATGATTTCCGTCGTGACTCTGGTGTTCTTTTCTTTGAGCTTGAACAACTTGATTTACCTCCTGTTTTTTTATTTTTCCGAACATACTGCGCTGTTTCCGGACAAACACCCGAAAAACAAAAACAGCTGATTCGCTACCGGCTTATGGCAAGTTTCGAATCAGCGGAATTCACTCGACAGGGTTCGTCTGAAAACAACATATTTAGCATAACCAAGTTGAATCGGGATGTCAAGCAAAAAAGGACATTTTTCCTTTCGGCACATTGACGGTTATGCAATGATTTATGTAGCGCAGATTTTAACATTCCGGTAACAAATAAGCGGAGCAAAGAGGCCGCGAACGCCGTTTTTTCGCGCAGCAGCGCGTTTTTTCGGCGTTC
>JAZSQO010000070.1:0-23205 GCA_045538015.1 Acutalibacteraceae bacterium
CTTCCAGCTTGGCGGCCTCTTCGTCGAAGATATTGATGAATTCGTTGCCGATGATCTTGCGCTTTTTCTCGGGGTCGGAAACACCCTTGAGCAGCTCAAGGTAACGGTCGGTGGCGTCGATGTATACAAGGTTGGCGTCAAGCTCCTTGCCGAAGATCTCGATGACAGCCTCGCTCTCACCCTTGCGCATGAGACCGTGGTTGACATGGACACAGACCAGCTGCTTGCCGATGGCCTTGATGAGCAGCGCGGCTACGACAGACGAATCAACACCGCCGGAAAGAGCGAGGAGAACCTTCTTGTCTCCGACCTGCTGACGGACCTCGGCGATCTGCTCTTCGATGAAGGCGTCGGCGAGAGCCTTGGTGGTGATGCGTGCCATGGATTCGGGGCGAACATTGTTCTGCATAATTTACCCTCCATATAATAGGTGTCGGCCGCGGCGCATTTATATTTTTATATACTGAGCCGAATAGCCCGATAAAAAAAGTATACTCGATTTTATTGGCTTGTCAATCGTGATTTTGCCGTATATTTTGCACCGGAACGGTTTGACATCCGACAATATGGACGATATAATTAATTATCTTCGCGGACGGGTAAAAATGTTATGCAAGCGTACATTTTTGTCCTGTGAGATAATAAAAAAGCAAGGCTGATCCGGTGTGAAGATCAGCCTTGTCCGTTACATTACGGGCGGGTGCCCGCTGAGAAAATCGCCGTCGGAGTCCCGTACGTCAACGCTGTGAGCGCCGAGATCGCGCAGCAGCCCGGCGGCTCGCTCCACGGCCTCCTGACTGCCCTGAGCGCACAGCATATAGTCGCGGTCACCGGGACGGTCAAGTCCGGTTCGGCGGTCGTATTCCGCTTCACGGCGAGCGGCGTCTACTACCGCTCCGTCGCCGGGAGAGGCCGCGGAGCTGTGGGATACAGTGACGGCTATGGCCTCGGCGGAGTGGGGATTATGACCATCCGCTGAGGGAGGAGGCACCACAGCGCGGGTGCCCACGCGGTCGATGCCGTGGATAGCGCCTACCTGACTGCAGGCCTGCTGAGCCGATGCGCAGTCCGGGAAACGGGCAAATACATTGTGCATTCCGAATCATCTCCTTACGGTGAGATTTTGTCCGGAATCAAAGAAAATTATGCAAAAACAGAGCAAGGAAAGGAATGGTAAAAAAATGATACGGCCGATGAAGCGGGAGGATTTTTCCGCGGTGCTGGATATGATGATCGTCTTCTACGCCTCGGATGCGCTGATAATCCACCCGGATGAGGACTGCCTGCGCGCAACGCTGACCGACTGCATCGCCGGCGGCCCTTACCTCGAGGGATATGTCTTCGAGCGGGAGGGTCAGATCGCCGGCTACGGAATGCTGGCCAAGAGCTACTCCACCGAGGCCGGCGGGCTGTGCGTGTGGATAGAGGACATTTTCGTAAAACCGGAGCATCGTGGTAAAGGACTGGGCAGCGGATTTCTCTCCTTTGTGGACGAAAAATACGGGGAAACAGCCGCCCGTATCCGCCTTGAGGCCGAGCCGGACAACGAGAACGCCATCGCCGTTTACAAAAAAGCCGGCTATGAGGTGCTGGAGTATACTCAGATGGTCAAGCCGAGGTAAAGTAATACTGATTTCCAATAAGTCAGATGGCAGAAATTCCCGCAGAAATTGGGTTTGCCTGCTATTTTACTTAATACAAAAAAGCGAACCATCAAACCTATGAAAAAACAGGGTTGATAGTTCGCTTTCTTATTGTTTTTTACATTGCATTAATGTCTGTCTTGCTGTAAAGGGTAAAATCCCCTTTTTGACAGAGATATTCGCAAGCACATCTTCTGCATATGGGCAGTCAGCGACAGTGCTCAAATCAATACTCTTGATTCCAGTTGTTCCGCGCCTTAAAATCCTTGATAGCCGCTGTATAATCGGCCAGCACATTTTCGTCCATTTCCATAATGCCGCAGCTCTCGTCGACAAGACCGTCTGGAGATACTATCACTGCGTAAGTTTTCCCAAGGTGATTGGTTTCGTACGAATATTCTCTTTGGACGATCAGCTGTCTTCCGCGTGTATCGGCGCATACGATCACGCTTTCCCATTCATACCCGCATGAGGGTTCGACGGCGTTCGCGGCGGCGTCCGTCTGGCTGTTTGAGTATTCCGGCTTTTCAAAGAAATTATCCACTATAGGCGCGGAGGTCATTTTGTCTTCGTTCATCTCGCCGTTCCAGTCGTTCCTCTGCTTGAATGTGGTCAAGGATTCGTCAGATACATTCCCGTCGCTGTCGAAGAGAAGGATGCAATCGTCCTCGTAATAATATGTATACTCGTCATCGTATGTCTGGCAGATGCAAAGAGCGTCCTTAAAGCCGAAAACCGACCCGCTGTTTCTGTATATAAACAGAGTTCTGCCGTATGAATCAGTCTCAATTACATGGGTGGTTTCATTGACTGTCAGTCCCGCTCCTATCAGGTTGTTTGCGGCAACGGTGTAAAGAGCGTCATCTCCGCTCAGATACCCCATGGATTCGCATCCGACCAGCAGCAGAACAATACAGCTCAGAATGTATAACACCTTTTTCATGCTGAAATCACCTTTCCGTATGTGTGTCGTTCATCGCTCGTTTCCGCCGCCGCTCCACCCCAGCACCAACCGCTCACCAACGACAAACAGCACACATCCCACGGCGTAGCAGAGAATATCCGCCCAGGAAAAGGTGCTGCCCAGCAGAATGCTGAAAAAGCGGCTGCCGTCCAGACCGAGCAGGGATACAAAGTCGAAATACTGCGCGGTCTCCACTCCTGCGGCGAAGAGAAACACCCACAGCGGGAGCAGCCGCGCGCCGGTGGGGAAGAATATCCGGGCAAAGCAGCATATCAGTGCCGTGACCAGAATGTCTCCGCCGTAGGGACGGATGAAGTCGTCCCGCACAAAAAGGGCGATCAGCACTTCCACAAGCAAAATGCACGCGAAGGCAAAGCCATAGCCAACGCGCAAGTTTGTCTTTTTCATTGCAGACCTCCTTGAAAACTGAAAAGCCGTTCCTGCCGATATTGTATCAGCGGGAACGGCTTTTTGTCAATTGTTGGGAGAGATTATCTTATGCGGCTGCTGAGAATGCGCATGGCCTTGAGGTATCCGGCAAAGCCCATGCCCTTGATGGTGGTGATGCAGGCCTGACGGATATAGGAAATCTTCCGGAAATCCTCGCGGGTGTCCGGATCGGTGATATGAACCTCGATGGTGGGGATGCCCACGGTCTTGACCGCGTCCAGCAGCGCGACGCTGGTGTGAGTGTAGGCTCCGGGATTGATGACGATGCCGTCGTAGTTGTTGTAGGCCTGCTGGATCCAGTCCACCAGCTCGCCCTCGTGGTTGCTCTGCTTGCACATCACATCAATACCCAGCAGCTCGGCCTCGGCCTCGATAAGGGAAATGAGGTCGTTGTAGGTGGCACGGCCGTAGAGGTCAGGCTCACGAATGCCAAGCATATTAAGATTGGGGCCGTTAAGCACCAGTAGTTTCACAGAAATCCCTCCATATTTGTTCGGCAGCGTCCTCGGGGCGTCGGTCGTTGAGCACCGCCATGTCGCGGAAGGCCTCGTACAGAGGCCGGCGAACTTCATACATTTTGTCAAGATCGGCGTTCCGGGAAAGGGGACGACCCTCGCGGCTGAGGACGCTGATATCCCGCTGGATCTGATAGATCCGTCCCGAACGGCGCAGAGGCTCCCGATTGGCCGGAGTCACTACCACTCCGCCTCCGGTGACGATGATGCAGCCGCGCTGATCGGCGGCGGCCACCACGGCCTCGTGCTCCCGACGGCGGAAACCGGCCTCGCCCTCTGCGGCAAAAATCTCCGGGATGGAGCAGCCGGCTGAGGCGGCGATCTCGGCGTCGAGGTCGATGACCTTTTTGCCGCTCATTTTTCCCAGCAGCTCGCCGATGGTGCTCTTGCCGCAGCCGGGCATACCGATGAGCACAAGGTTGTCGGTGCTGTTGGAAAGGTCGGCAAGGACCTTCTCGGTCACGCTGTCGTCAATGGCCGCGGAGAAGAAATGCTCCTCGGCCACCTTGGCCTGATGCACCAGCATGGGCAGGCCGCCTGCCCGGGGAATACCCAGCTCCTCGGCTCTGAGCAGCAGAGCGGTGCGCCGGGGATTGTACACAAGGTCGATGACGCCCGAGCAGTTGGGGAAGGCTCCCGGGTCGGCTGGAAGGCCGTCCATGTCGGGATACATTCCCAGAGGCGTGGCGTTTATGAGTATGTCCGCGTCGGTGTGCAGATCAAGGTTATCATAATTATACTCTCCCGAGCGGGAAATTACAAGTACCTGAGAGGCTCCCATATTCGCGGCAACATATTTTGCCGCAAGAGAGGCGCCGCCGCTGCCGAAAATCAGCACCTTTTTGCCGGCGAGGGATATGCCGGCACGGGTGATGGTGTATTCCAGTCCGGCGGCGTCGGTGTTGAAGCCGGTCAGCTTTCCGTCCTCGCCGCGCACGATGGTGTTGACACTGCCGATGGCCTCGGCTTCGGGGGAGAGACGGTGGCACAGAGGCATGACGGACACCTTGTAGGGAATGGTCACATTCAGCCCGCCGATGTCATCCCGGGAGAGAAAGCTTTCCAGCTCCTCCGGCTCCAGCTCGATGAGCCGGTAGTCCTCGCAGCCCATTTTGGGGTGGATGATGGCTGAGTAGCTGTGTCCCAGCTTTCGGCCGAGAAGTCCGTATATTTTCTCTGCCATATCAGACCTCGGAATAGCTGCCAAGGAAGGTGAAGCCCTCGCAGGTGCGCTCCAGCTCCTCAAGAGTGGCCACCACTCCCGGCTCACGCACATTGGCGTCCAGCTCCAGATAGAAGATGAACTCAAAGTTGCGGCCGGTGACCGGGCAGCTTTCCAGCTTGACCATGTTGATGCCCCGGGCGGAGAGCATGGAGAGGATGTCGCTCAGAGCGCCGGCCCGGTTGGGGCAGGAGATGATGAGGCTGGTGTGGGAGGCTCCGGCGTAAATGGCCGGCTTTTTGGTTATGCAGATGAATTTGGTGTAGTTGTTGTCGTTGTCCTGCACATCGTCCCGCAGTACATTGAGACCGTACAGCTCGGAGCAGGCGGGCGCGGAGATGGAGGCCTTGGTCAGGTCGCCGCTCTGGCTGACCATCTTCGCGGCGATGGCGGTGTTGGCGCAGGGAATGACCTTCACATCAGAGCCGAGAGAGGCGAGGAAGGCTCCGCACTGGCCGATGGCCTGCTCGTGGGAGTATATCTCCTTTATGCCGCTCAGCTGTGCTCCGGGCAGAGCCATCAGCTCGTGGCGGATGTTGAGGCGGGTCTGGCGCACGATGGAGCAGGAATAGCGCTGCAGCAGCTCGTACACCGCTCTGACCGAGCCGTGGATGTTGTTCTCGATGGGCAGAACGCCGTACTCGCACAGACCGGAATCGACGGCGCTGAACACCGCGCCGAAGGTCTTGAAATACATGATGTTGGCTCTGGACATGAGCTTTTCGCAGGCCTGCTGGGAGTTGCTGCCCTCAAGGCCCTGACAGGCCACAAAGCCGTTCCGGGGGAAGAGCTTTTCGGCGGGCAGCAGAGCCTCTTCGATCTGCCGGGCGACCTTTGTGTCCCCGGAGAAAAGCTCACTCTGGCGAGCCTTGGAAAGGTCGATCATGCGGGTGAAGAGCTGGTAGGCATAGTCGCCGTAGTCCCCGGCGCGCTGACTCATTTCGGCAAGGATTTCCCGCTCCCGCTGGCGGTCGGATATGGGCAGGTTGTTGGCTTTTTTGTATTCTGCCACCTGCTCGGACAGCTCCATGCGCCGCACGAACAGATCAAGCATCTGGTCGTTTATGTCGTTTATTTCTTTTCTGATGTCAGTGAGTTCCATGGCTGCCTCCTGAGATTTATCCTGTCATGGCGGACTGCCGCCCATGATAGAGGATTATTGTGATGATACTGTGACAGCGGTCAGATGATGCTGTCGCAATTGCCGCCCAGAGTGTGATAATCGGCAAAGAAGCCGGGGTAGGATTTGTTGACCGCATCGCAGCCGGTGATGGATACGGTGCCTTTGCAGCCGGCTGCCGCGATTGCCGCCGCCATAACGATGCGGTGGTCGCCCCGACCGTCGGTGGTGCCGCCGTTCAGCCCGGTGCCGTATACGGTCAGACTGTCCTCGGTTTCCTCGGCCCGGCCGCCAAGGTCGCGCAGCAGACCGGCGCAGGCGGACAGCCGGTCGCTTTCCTTGATGCGCAGGCGTGCGCCGTTGACAAAGCGGGTCTCACCCTCGGCAAAGGCCGCCACTGCCGCAAGAGCGGGCAGCAGGTCGGGTGTGGGATCGATGTCTATCTCGCAGCCCTTCAGCTTTCCGGGAGAAACGGTGACGCTGCTGCCTTCGACAGCCACCTCCGCGCCCATCTTTCTGAGTATATCCACCATGGCCTTGTCGCCCTGAGGAGAATCGGCGCGCAGACCGGTTACGGTGATCTGGCCGCCTATGGCTCCGCAGGCGAGGATAAAGGCGCCGTTGGACCAGTCGCCGTCCACCTCCGCCCGTCCGGGAGAGACATAGCGCTGTCCGCCGGGGATGAAAAAGCCGCAGCCGGTGGATTCCACAGATATGCCAAAGCGGCGCAGAACATCGAGGGTGATGTCCACATAGGCCGCCGAGCGGAGGGTGTCGGTCAGGATTATCTCGCTGTCCTCTCCGGTGTGAGGCAGGGCCAGCAGCAGTCCGGTTATGTACTGGGAGCTGATGCCGCCGGGCAGGCAGTAAACACCGCCCCGCAGCCGTCCGCTGATCTCGAAGGGCAGCCGGTCGGAGGAAAAGCTGACACCGTTGGCACCCATGGCCGAGCACAGCTCACCTATGGGTCGGTCGGGCAGACGCCCGCGGCCGGTAAAAGCGGCATTGGAGCACACAGCCGCCGCCACGGGCAGCATGAAGCGCAGAGTGGAGCCGCTTTCGCAGCAGTCCAGCAGAGGGCGCTCCGGCGGCTCGGTTACGGGAGCCACGGCGATGCCGTCCTGCTGCAGTTCGATGTACGCGCCAATGGAGCGCAGACAGCCTACGGTGGCGTAAATATCCTGAGAACCGCCCTCCATGAGCAGCTTGGTCTGGCGGTCGGCCAGAGCCGAGGCTATCAGCAGCCGGTGTGCGTCCGACTTGGAAGGGATGGCCTTTATGGTGCCGTTGAGAGGGCCGGGAGTGATTTCCATTATTGTTCCGGAGCGAATCATCATGCCAGACGCTCCGTTCCCGCGGCAAAGAGGCCGCTCAGCTCCTCGAGGCTTACTTCCTCGAAGACGCAGTCGCCGATGTCCCTCGGAAGAACCACGCTCACACCCTTGGCGGTGCGCTTCTTATCAGATGAGGCTATCCGAGCCATGTCCTCGGCGGTGTAATCGGTGGTCACCGGCAGGGAGCATTTCTCAAGAGCTGTCTGCACCCGCAGAGCGGTCAGGGAAGAGCACACTCCGCGAGCGGCTGCCGCCCGGGTCATAAGGGCAAGACCCATGGCGACCGCCCGGCCGTGGCTGATATCGTATCCGCTCAGCTTTTCGATGGAGTGAGCGGGAGTGTGGCCGAGGTTGAGCAGCTTGCGCAGACCGGTTTCCTTTTCGTCCTGCTCCACCACCCACGCCTTGTAGCGCACGCAGCGGGTGATGACCTCCTCGGGCTGCTCCGCGGCGGTGCCGCTTTCAAACATGGAGAACAGCTCGCTGTCGCCCAGTACGCCGGTCTTGACCGCTTCGGCGGAGCCGTCGGCGATAAGCTCGGGAGAGAGGGTGGAAAGGCAGTCGACATCGCACAGCACCGCTCGGGGCTGAATGAACAGTCCGGCCAGATTCTTGCCGGCACCCAGATCTACAGCGGTCTTGCCGCCCACCGAGGAATCAATGGCGGCAAGCAGCGTGGTGGGCATCTGGACATAGTCGATGCCGCGCATATAGCAGCCGGCGGCAAAGCCGGTGATGTCGCCCACAACGCCGCCGCCAAGGGCGATGGCGCAGTCCTTGCGGGTAAGACCGGAACCGGCGAAGAATTCGAGAATATCGCTCAGAGTGCCCATGTGCTTGGATTTTTCTCCCGCCTCAAAGGCAAAGGAGGTGACCGTAAATCCGGCGGCTTCAAGAGAAGATACCACCCGGTCAAGATAAAGGGGCTTTACGTTGGAATCGGTCACAATGGCCACCCGGCGGGTGGAAAGCAGGGAAGAGAGCATCTCTCCGCATTTATCAATAATGCCCCGGCCGATGGTCACGTCGTAGCCTTCGGCCACATTTACGCGCACAGTGCTGTATACTTTCATCAGTTTCCTCCTGCGGTAGCCTTCTTTTCACGGCCGTCGCGGAACAGTGCCCGCAGAGCCTCTTCGTCTCTGGCCTTCAGAGCGTTGACGTATTCCTGAAGATGGGCGGTGAGCAGCTCCACCTGATCGGTCAGATAGTCGGCGTTGTCAAGACACAGCTCGGTCCACATATCCTCGTCCAGATGAGCCACTCGGGTCATGTCCCGGTAGCTGCCTGCCGAAAAGCCGCGCTGACGCTGAGCCTCGGGGGACTTGATGTAGGCGCTGGAGGTGATGTGAGCCAGCTGGGAGGTGTAGGCGATGATGCGGTCGTGCTCGTTGGGATTGGTATACACCATCCGGGCAAAGCCGATGTCGGTGAACAGCTTTTCCAGAGTCTCGAGAAGCTGGGGAGTTGTGGAGGCGTCGGGAGTGAGGATCATAGGCGCGCCCACAAAGAGGGAGTCGGCGGCGTTGATGAATTTGCCCCGTTCCTTACCGGCCATGGGGTGTCCGCCAATATAGGAAAAGCCGTGCTTGGCGGCGATTTCCGACATGGCGGCGCACACCGACCGCTTCACGCCGCACATATCTATCACGGCGGCGGTGGAGGAAATGCTTCCGGCGTTGGTCTCCAGCCATCTGATGGCGGCAGCCGGACGCAGCGCGATGAGGAGGATATCGCACTGCGCGATGTTTTCGTCGTTGAGCTCGCCGTCGATGGCACCGCTCAGCCGAGCCAGAAGCATGGTTTCTTCGTTTATATCAATACCATATACGGTGTGGGAGGTGCGGGCCTTTATGCTCTTGGCCAGAGAACCGCCGATGAGTCCCAGACCGATCACTGCGATAGTCATTGTACAGTCATCCCTTTCCGATGTGCTCAGTCTTCCTTTTCCAGCTGATTCATAAAGTCCTTCATGGCCAGCAGCTTGCGGGAGAGCTTGTCAAAGGCCTCAGGATTGAGGGACTGAGGGCCGTCGCACCATGCGTGAGCCGGGTCGTTGTGGACTTCGATGATGAGTCCGTCGGCGCCGCCGCCCACAGCGGCCATGGCCATGGTGGGAACCAGAGCCGACTTGCCGGTGGCGTGGCTGGGGTCAACGATGACCGGGAAGTGGGAAAGATGCTTGAGCACGGGAATGGCGGCGATGTCAAGGGTGTTGCGGGTGTAGGTCTCGTAGGTGCGGATGCCGCGCTCGCAGAGAATGACGTTCTCGTTGCCCTCGGACATGATGTATTCGGCGCTCATCAGCCACTCCTCGTAGGTGGCGGACATACCGCGCTTGAGCATGACCGGCTTCTTCTGGCCGCCCAGCTCCTTGAGCAGGTTGAAGTTCTGCATATTTCTGGTGCCCACCTGAATGACATCCACATCATCGAACAGAGGCAGCTGGGAGATCTCCATTATCTCGGTGACGATGGGCAGACCGGTGACCTCCTTGGCCAGCTTGAGCAGGCGCAGACCCTCGGCTCCCAGACCCTGGAAGGCATAGGGAGTGGTGCGGGCCCTGAAGGCTCCGCCGCGCAGGAAGGTGGCGCCGCTGGCCTTGACCGCCTTGGCCACGGCGATCATCTGCTCCTCGGTCTCCACCGAGCAGGGGCCGGCCATCAGGGTCAGATTGCCGCCGCCGATCTGGGTGTTGCCCACCTTGATGACAGTCTCCTCGGGATGAAACTTGCGATTGGCGTTCTTGTAAGGCTCCTGAACGCGCTTTACATCCTCTACGATGTCCAGAGCGGAGATCAGGTCGGCGTCCAGCTTGGAGGTGTCGCCCACAAGGCCGAGAATGAGGTGGGAGTCACCCACACTGGTGTGTATGCGTATATTCTTGCTTTCGAGCCAGTTGATAAGGTAATCGAGCTGGGTCTGGTTGGGATTGCTTTTGAGTACGACTATCATAATGGTTTCCTTTCCCGCGGCAGTTCGCGACAAAAAATAAAGCCCGCAGCTGCGATTAGCTGCGGGCGTACGGTACTATTGCTCCGGAGAAAATGTACTGTTACCTGACACCCGCGTTTGTGCAGCCGAAATAAGCCTTGCCGAAAAAGCCGGTAAAGCTAAAGTAACGGTATTCAGCTGTGCGGATGACAGAAGTCATAACGGTTTTCTCCTTTGATTGATGGCCGGAAAAGGCTCTGCGCCTTAGCTGGCACTGTAAAGAATTTTAGCATACGCTTTAACGATTTGCAATAGTAAAGTTTGATAACGATTGAAAAAATTTCCCGTGGCCTTTTATGTATAATTTACCGGCCCTGCCGCGGCTCCGGGGCTCAGCCCTGAGAGTAGCGGGAAAGGAACTGCTGAGTGCGCTCCTCGCGGGGATGATCGATGACCTGAGAGGGCTCGCCCTGCTCAACGATGACGCCGCCGTCCATGAAGATGACCTGATCGGCCACATCCCGGGCAAAGGCCATCTCGTGGGTGACGATTATCATGGTGGTCTTCTCGTCGGCCAGAGCGCGGATGACCTTGAGCACCTCGCCGGTCAGCTCGGGATCAAGGGCGGAGGTAGGCTCGTCAAAGCAGAGGATGTCCGGCTTGAGGGCAAGGGCACGGGCGATAGCCACGCGCTGCTGCTGGCCGCCGGAGAGCATATGGGGATAGTTGCTTTCCTTATCCGAAAGACCCATCAGCTCCAGCAGCTCTCTGCCGTGATGGGTGATCTCTTCGTTTATCTGCCTTTTGTTGGCGCGGTAGTCGGGACGCTCCTTGGCCAGCAGTCGGCTGGCGAGGGTGACATTCTCCAGCGCTGTGTACTGAGGGAAGAGGTTGAAGGACTGGAAAACCATGCCGAAATGCAGACGCTTTTTGCGAATCTCGCGTTCCTTCTGGGTGGAGGGATCGGCCGAGTCGAACACGACCTCGTCGTTTACGATAATGCGGCCGGTGTCGGGAGTCTCCAGAAAGTTGAGGCAGCGCAGCAGAGTGGTCTTGCCGCTGCCCGAGGAGCCGATGATGGCCAGAGCCTGACCCTTTTCCAGATCAAAGCTGATATCCTGCAGCACCTGTGTGGAGCCGAAGCGCTTTTGTATGTTGATAGCCTGTAAAATACTCATGGAGCGGCCTCCTTACACCTTGAAATAGTCCAGCCTGCGCTCGGCCCAGTTGAGCAGAAGGGTGAGGGCACCGACGAAGGCGAGGAAGAAAAGTCCTGTGGAGAACAGCGGCCAGATAAGACCCTTGGCGGTGTACTCGTTGGCCATCATAATGATCTCCTGACAGGAGATTATGCGGGCAAGGGAGGTGTCCTTGACCAGAGTGATGATCTCGTTGCCGGTGGGAGGCAGGATGCGCTTGACCACCTGCATCAGAGTGACCCGGAAGAATATCTGGGTCTTGGTCATGCCCAGCACGGCGCCGGCCTCGTACTGTCCCTTGGGGATGGACTGGATGCCGCCGCGGAATATCTCGGAGAAGTAGCAGGCGTAGTTGATGACAAAGGCCACGGTGGCGGCGGTCAGACGGCCGTCAGCGCCCGAGGGCCAGGGATTGCCCAGATTCATCAGGCCCGGGCCGAGGAAGATGATGAGCAGCTGGAGCATCAGCGGAGGGCCGCGAATGATCCACACAAAGGTCTTGACCAGCCACGAAAGAGGCTTGAAGCGGCTCATGGAGCCAAAGGAGAGTATCAGACCGAGGGGGAGAGAGAAGATGAGGGTCAGTCCGAAGAGCTGGAAGTTGAGCCAGAAGCCTTCAAACAGACGATCAAAGATCGGATTCATAGCAGACATTCCTTTCCGGTCAGTGGATAATCATAATAAGAAAATTCGCGGGACAGAGGGATTTCCCTGCCCCGCGAACAGCGGATAGCGTGGTGCTTGATTACTCAGCCAGCTCCAGACCGTACTTGTCGGCCAGAGCGCCCAGAGTGCCGTCAGCAACGAGCTCGGCGAAGATCTTGTTGACCTCGTCGCGCACATCGGAGCCCTGACGGAAGGCAACACCGTAGTTCTCAACAGCCAGACGGTCAACGATGACCAGATCGGCGTAGTCGGTGCCCTCGCCGGTCATGGCGTTGGCAAGAGTCATGTCGAGGACAGCGGCGTCAGCGGTGCCGGCCTTGACCTCCATGAGGCATTCGGTCTGATAGGCCTTGCCGACATATTCGGCCTGAGCCAGACCGGGATCAGCGGGAGTCTCGTCGTTGCCCAGGATCTGGGTCTCGCCGGCGGAAGCGATCTCAGCGCAGACGGTCTTGCCGATGAGGGAGGTGGTGTCGGTGTACTCAAAGCCTTCCTTGACGATAACGACCTGAGCGTTCTTGACATAGGGGACGGTGCAGGCCATGTTGGCCTCACGCTCGGCGTCAAGGGTCATGCCGTTCCAGATGCAGTCGATAGCCTTGCCGGCCAGCTCGGCTTCCTTGGTGTTCCAGTCGATGAGCTGGAAGTCGGGGGTAACGCCCAGCTTTTCGCACACGATGGTGGCAAGCTCGGTGTCAAAGCCGGTGAAAACGCCGTTCTCGTCGGTGTAGTTCATGGGCTCGTAGACGGTGTAGCCGATGGTGAGGGTGCCCTTGTCCTTGATGTACTCAAGGTCGCTGCCGGAAGCACCGCCGCAGGCGGCAACGCTCAGCAGCATCAGAGCGGCCAGGATCATTGCAAGAAACTTTTTCATGTTTTTTTACCTCCAGAATAATTCTCTGATGTTTCCACTCAGGGAAACGCTTACGGCAGTATTTTACCATGGTAGCACACTAAAGTAAAGCCCGATTTTGCAAATATCGCCAATACCCGCATTTCGCACAGAATTTCCGGGATAAATGGTCGTGTTATCCGTCTGCCTGCCTTATTTTGGGAGGGGCGTGAGCTGTAAATGTTTCTTTAACGCACCATCCGTCTCGCGCCTCTTGCTTACTCGCGCCTCTTGCTTATAATAAAAAACCAGCGCGGCCGGCAAACGCTGACCGCGCTGGTTTAATAATTACATTGACTCCATCTGACAAACTCGATTTCTGAATACAGCGTCTCTCACTTGCCTTTCGATCCTTTGCGGAAGTCAGAGTTCAGGCTGCTGTTCCCTAGCTCCGTCATGCCGCGAAGGACAGGAGACGAAAACACTATATACTGGAGCCGCGATTCTGTCAAGTCGTTTCTGCACGCCCGTTTTCGCACCACATCCAATACTTCTCCTGCGCCTCGCCTCCAATGCCGATACCGTAGTGAAAGGACGGGTCAAGAAACAACCGCTGGCCGTTTTTCAGAATGAACCGGGCAAAGTCACACCGGAGGCAGCCTTCCGCCTCCTCTGCATTTCCCAGCTCGGCTTCCGATATTTCGCTGCCGGCCAGATATGAGCTGACCAGAACGGTCTCAATGGCGGACATCTTGGCCTTGTGCATATCTTCGTCGACGGCAAAGAGGAAGCGCGCCTCGTTCACCGTCTGCACGGACAGCCTGCCGTCAGAGCCGGCGCTGAATTCGATCAGCTCCGAGCCGTCAAGCTCGAGGTATATCCATCTGTAGTCGGGATAGAACTGAGCCGTTCCGTCCTCGATATCAACAAAGCCAACAAGCAGAATATCGGTTATTCTCCTACCGGAAAAATCGCTGACCGAAAGCAAATCTTCACGCTCCTTCCGGAACTTGTCGGAAATACGGCACTTACTTCAGCGTGTCCCTGAGCGAAAGCTCAACCGGCAGGCGCACCACTCCGTGGTTTTCCTTTCTCTTCTCAACGATATCTATGAGGGAGCGAACGGCCACGCGGCCGATCTCCTCGAGGGGCTGACGGACGGAGGAGAGCTTTTTCAGTCCCGCGCCGCAGATCTCAAGATCGACAAAGCCGCAGATGGCAATGTCGCCGCCGATGTCCATGCCCGCCTCCATGGCGTAGTTGAGAGCGCCCATGGCAAGCTGGTCGGTCTCAGCGAAAATGGCTGTAGGCGGCTCGTCGAGGCAGTTGAAGAACCTCATGGCAGAGTATCCGGTTTTGATGGAGTGGGAGCCGTAGAAGAAATATTCCTCGTCGCACTCGATGCCGTGTTCGGCCAGCACCTCGCGGAAGCCCTGCTGCTTCAGCCGGGAGGACATGGGACGGTGACGCATGGATATGTATCCGATTCGCCTGTGTCCGGCCTCGATCATTTTCTCGGCGGCCAGCCTTGCGCCCTGACTGTAATCGCTCACTACGGTGAACAACTCGCTCTTGGCGACCTGCTCGCAGCAGAGCACCGTCGGAATCTGGCGGTTTATCTCCTCCAGCTCGTGGCCGTCAAAAAAGGTTCCGAGGAAAACAAAGCCCTTTACCACATCCCTGAGCAGCCGGCGCACTACGGTCTGTTCGTATTCCTTGTCGTCGTTGCAGGTGCTTATGAGCAGGGTGTAATCGCTGGCGATGGCCTCCTGGGTCATGGCAGCTACGATGCGTCCGTAGAAATCGGAAAGCTTGTAGGGCAGAATGACCATTATGGACTTGTTCACGCCGCTTTTGAGTATGCGTCCGGCGGGATTGGGCGAATAGTCCAGCTCGTCAATGGCGGCCTGAACCTTTTTCTTCACCTTCTCGGTGACATTCTGGGATCCGTTTATAACTCTCGATACCGTGGCGGTGGAAGTTCCGGCAAGCTTTGCCACATCCTTTATTGTCGCGCTCATCGACTGACCTCCGTTTACTTATGTCTTATAATTCATTGTAACACTTAAAGAGCCATTTTACAACTGAAACTTCACTGATGCGCGGCGGGCTCAGAAAGCGTGGCCGGGAAAGGCACTGTAATCGGGGCGGCTGCCCGGCCCGGGAACGATGGTGTGGGTCATGCTGTCGTTGGGATCGTCGAAGATCACCTCAAGCTCCACGCCCGGAGCGTCCTCATAAATGATGGTAACACCGTCCTCTCCGCGCAGGCCGTCGATGGCAAGGCAGTTTTCGGCGGTGTATTTGAACATCATTCCCGGCGGATCACCAAAGGTGTTCTGCACGCACTCGACGAATCTGTCCACGGAATCGGCGCGGTGAATGTTGCCGAGGAGACGGTCGCTGGCGTAGTAATCATCCATGGATCCGCTCTCCACGGCAGTGGCGATCCAGTCGGTGCGGTAGTGGGTCAGGTCGATGAAGTAATACTGTCCGCCCTGCAGGATGTAGTTGTAGATGTGTCCGCTGCCGTCCCGCTGGGAGGTGGCGATGTATCCCACCTCGTCGTAATCGCCGTCGAGGATGTACCGGAGCCAGTTGGAGTCGGTGGCGCAGCAGCCGGTGTTGGTGCGCACGGCGTCATAGCCCGGCTTGTGGTGCTCCCAGTTCACGCCGTTTTCAGGCAGACGGATGTTGTCGTCCGAGGCGTAGAAGCCGCCGATCTGATAAAGCTGGAGGGCCTCATACAAGGTAGAGATGTCCATCTGCTTTTCTTCGGGACGGGCGGGGAGCATGGCGGATATTTCGGCGTTGGTGTAGCGGCTGTCGCCCAGCGTCCGGGCGGATACCCAGTACACTCCGGGATACACCTCCACGCTGAAATTGGCGTCGTAACGCAGGGTCAGCAGATCTCTGCCTTCGTCCTGAGAGTAATCCGTGCTGCCGGCCTGAATCTGCGTCTGGTTCTGCGCAAGGATCTCCTCGCGGATAGGATCGAGCATATACACATATTCCTGACGGAATTCGCCGCCGTCAGAAGTGATGAACACAAAGATATAATGGCGCTCGTCGAAGATCTCGAGGGCATCGAGGGCGGGATGCCAGTCCTCAAAGAACACCTCTTCGCCGGGAGCCGCGGTCAGCGCGTCAGGCGGCAGAACGTTCTGCGCGGGTAGGATGAAATCGTCCCTTACCTTCTCGCCGTCCATGTAGTCGGCGATGATAATGTCCGTCAGGGTGACTTCGGAGCCGGTGGTGTTCACCGGGCATTTACCGAACCGGAGATCGGGGCCTATGACCTCGGGAGTCAGCTCCGAGCTTTCGTCGACCGGAGCGGAGCCCGGCCCTTCATGCTTTTCCTCGGTTATTGTTCCCGCGCCTCCGCAGCGGTCGATGCTCATAAGGGTGATGATAGCGGTGTTCTGCAGGATCACCACTGCCATAAGTACGCACAGCAGTGTGAAAATGCGTCTGGCCTTGTTGTCCATGGCAAATCCTCCTCTTTTTGTGTCAATTTTAGCACATACGGAAGGCAAACGCAACCTTGCGCGTGGCGGGAAAGCCCTCCGTCGGGCTCATCACATGATTTTCATATTTCTATGATTGGACATGGCCTGTTTTTTGCGGCAAAGGGTTGAAAAAAGCAGGCTTTTGCGCTATGCTGAAACAAAAAAAGAAAGGGAATCATCTTATGAACGATCATATCTACGATGTCAGCCTGAGTGCCTATCCTCGCGCCGAGGGTGAAACTACCGACGAAAAGCGCATCATGCGCGCGGTGAGCGACTGCGCCGGCGGTGTGCTGTACATCCCCAAGGGCGTATATCTCATTGCCGAAACGGTAAAGATCACCAATTGCTGCTCGGTGCTGATGCACAAGTCGGCCACCCTGAAGGCCGTGGCCGAGATGGAGTATGTGCTCAAGTACGACGCCGCCGAATCCTATCCCGGACTGGACGAGACCAACTGGTGCCTCACGCCTCACTACGGCTATGACGACGAGGACTGGAATCTCTTTGTGTCCGGCGGCTGTGTCGACGGCGCCGGTCTTGCCAGCTGTATGTGCCTCAACAGCTTCAAGCATTTTACCATGCGCGATATGTCCTTCCGCAACGGAAAGAAGTACGGCCTCGACATACAGAGCGAGGACAGCAAATGGACCTTTGAGCTGGTGGCGCAGAATCTTTATTTCAAATGCACCATGCCGGGACTGTCCGGCAACTCCGGCGTACACTCCACCGGCGGCGACAGCCATTTCATCGACTGCATCGTGGTGGATTACACCATCGGTTTTGAGATGGTGGGCGGCGGCTCCAACCGGCTTACCCGGTGCCATGTCTGGGGCGGGCCGATCCCGCCGAAGAAGGAGGGCGAGCTGCCCGAGATGCTCGTGGATTCCATCAACTATGTCCTGAGCTCCTACGACATTCTGCTCACCGACTGCTATGCCGACACCGGCATGACCGGATATCTTGTCACCGAGCACGCCCGGCTCATCGGCTGCAGCTACTTCAACAACTACGGCTACGGCATGGACGGCATAACCGCCATCGACCACCGGGGCGGACAGCTGCTGGTGTCCGGCTGTATGTTCCGCAAGACCTGCCCCAACGCCACCCTGTACAAGGGCGACAACAAGGAGGTCATCTGGAGAGACAATCTCTATCCCGACGGTTTCGAGGAACCGAAGAACTGAACAACCGAAAAAACGCAGGCCGCCCGCACCATGGTTTTGCCTTGGTGCGTGCGGCTGTTCTGATTATCATGCTCCGGCCGAGACTCTTTCGCGGTTGGCTGCCTCTGATCAAGTGCCTCAACCATATTTTTCCTCAAGCTCCTCAATGGTGGGCTGCTTTTCGCTCAGGCGGTATTCCGCACCCTTCTGATCCCGGTCGATGAGCCAGTGGTCGTACAGCTCCCGGCGCAGTGTGGCCGGGTCACCGAAGGTGTGCCACTGCCCGAGCAGCTCATTGACCTCCTTCTCGGTGTACACCCTTCCTGGCTGGAATTTCCGGGAGAGGTAAAGCAGTACCCGGAGCTTTTTCTTCCTCTTGGAGGGGAAAGCGGTCACCCGTCCCTCCGGGTCGATAAAGCCCTTTATCATTTCAAATTCTTCACTTATCATTATATGTAAAACTCCTTGTGCTTTGCTGTGATAAACGTGGCGTCAGCAACAGTCCCAGGTGTACATCACCCGGGAAAAATCTCGTTCACTCAGAGCGTCGGAATTGATAAAGAAATTACACACGCCCGCGTCGCCCCACATGATCTCATAGCCCAGCTCTTTACCGTACTCCGAGTCGATCTGCAGCAGCTGGATGTCAAAGCCGCTCATGCCGTCGCCGCCCCGGGGATCATACTGGGTAAAGTATGGATAGCCCAGCATCCAGTGTCCCGTGTTGGGGTTGGAATACTCGTTGTCCCACTCGTCGGGGATGAGCATGAACAGATGCTTTTTTTCGGGCAGCTCAATGCCCAGCTCGGCGGCGGTCATGCGGAAAAGCTTCTCGAAGCGGTGGTCCTCCATGCCCATGGGAACCTCTTCCTGTTCTATACTCACAGCCAGCTCACGGGAGACCGGCAGAGGAGCATCACAGCCGAGGTCGTCCTCGGAGGAGGGAATACCCATTTCTCGCACTGCCTCGGGCGTGACCGTCCGGTCGATAGTTTCGTGCCATATCACGCAGTAGCTGTCGGCGCCGGTGCCGTCGTCAAAGGTGCAGCCGTACACATCGTCCGCCCGGATGAAAAATTGCAGCAGGCCGCTCTTTGGCAGCAGGCTGTGTCCGCCCGTGTCCTCAAGATTTATCTGCGCCAGAAGCACCAACTTTTCGCCCATTATATCCTCGGGATATTCCATGGAATCGTCCCAGTAGGGGAGGCCTCCGAATTTGCTGTCGAAGATTGACGGCTTGCGGTCGGGCTCCACTCGCAGGCGAAGGGCGCTGCGGCGGGTCTGCCGGTTCATGCGCTCAACGATGGCGTCCACCTGCTCCGCCGTCAGCTGAAAGTCCGCGGAAGCGGCTGCCGTATCCGGCTGGTTTTTGTCCTTCTTAAAGGCGTCGAGAATACTCATGGTTCACCCTCCGTTATTTTCGCGGTCAGCTATTGACACTGACACTGTGTGATGGTGTATACTTATCTACAGAACTGGCATTTGTAAAATCCCATGGAAAGGAATATACAGCATGAAAAGAATTGACAGCAGCAGGTACGAAGCCGAGGCGAAGGAGCGCTGGGGAGGCACCGAGGCCTACAGCCAGTACGCCCGGAAGTCCGCCGGACGTTCCGAGGCTGAGCAGAGCACAATCTCCGGAGAGATGGATGCCATTTTTGCCGGCTTTGCCCGGTGTGTGCTCGATAAAGAAGCTCCCGAAGCGCACCGGGCACAGACCCTTGTGAAGCGGCTCCGGGAGCATATCAGCGAAAATTATTACAGCTGCACCGATCAGATTCTGGCCGGCCTTGGCGCGATGTATGTGAGCGATCCGAGATTCAGGGAGAATATCGACCGCCACGGCGAGGGCACGGCGCGGTTCGTTTCGGATGCCATTGCCGCCCTGCTGGGAAAGGAAGCCTGAGCCTCGGCGGTTATTCGACGGTTATAAGCTCATACTTCCGGCTGCCGTAGCCGTGGTCGGCAGCGGCCTCGATGGTGTGCACTCCGTTGCGGCTCTCAATGCGCTCCAGCAGGTGAGGTTTGCCGGGATCGGAGCAGGCATACACAAGATCAATGCAGGCCTGATCGATGGCGATGGGATCGGTGGACACAAGAACGCCGATGTCGGCAATGCAGGGATCCTCAGCCACGGCGCAGCAGTCGCAGTCAACGCTCATGTTCTTCATCACATTGACGTAGATAATGCTGCCCTTGAAGAATTCCACCACCGAACCGGCGGCGTCGGCCATGGACTCAAGGAAGGAGTCGTGGTCGGCTGTCCAGATCTTTTCCGGCTCGCCGGCACCGTGAATGTAGGCCTTGCCGAAGGAGGAGGCCACGCCGATGGAAAGCTGCTTCAGCGCGCCGCCGTAGCCGCCCATGGGATGTCCTTTGAAGTGAGACAGCACCACCATGGAGTCGTAATTGGCAAGATTTTTGCCTACATAATTCTTTTTGATGCGCTTGCCGCCGGGAATGTCCAGCACCATGTCCGGGCCTTCAGCGTCCAGCAGATCCACCGGGAACATATCCAGCCAGCCGTGATATCCCAGCAGTCTGCGGTGCTTTTCCGTGTCGTTGCGCTCGCCCTCATAGGCGGTGTTGCACTCAACAACAGTGCCATTCACATGGTCGATGACCGGCTTCCAGAAATCCGGCTTGAGGAAATTCTGGTTGCCCTTTTCGCCGGAGTGGACCTTGACGGCAACCCGACCGGGCAGCTCCTTGCCGGCCATGCGGAAAAGCTCAAGCACCTTTTCCGGAGTGATGGTGGGAGAAAAATATACTGCGGCACTCATTGGATTATCCTCCTTGCGGTTGATTATGATAATTCGGGAACTCCATCCGCTTCCAATTATATTCCTCAAAGCGGCCGCCGTCAATGCCGGCGTGTGTTCGATGCTCACAGAAGAAAAATCCGCCCCGCGGCCGGTGCTTTCCGGCGGCGGGGCGGTTTGGGTTTCGTGTGTCAGTCCTTCAGACCATAGTCCTTCGGGGGCAGACCGTAATGCTCGGGTCGCTCGTAGTCGGTGGGGATGGTGAGATCAGCACCGTTCACAAAGGTGAAGTCTGTCCAGTCGTTGAAGTTTTCAATATACATATAGTTAGTGGCGGCCAGACGATACTCGCTTCGGAGGGGAGAGTTTCTTGTTTTGAAATAGTAATCGTAGTCAAACCAAGCCACCCTGACTCCGGGTACAGCCGCCTTGATGGCGTTTACATCGTCGGCACTGACAGGGCACCTGAACAGTACGCAATACTTGAGCTCCTTGCATTCGGCAAGGGCGGAGATTTCCGATATCTCGCTGAGACTGGCGTCGATATGCACCAGCTTGGGACAGTTTTTAGCAAATTCCAGACTGGTGGCGTCGGTCTTGATGATCTCAGCGAATTTCAGCTCGGGCAGCTCACCGAGAGGGGAGAGGTCGGAGATGGGATTGTCCATCAGAATGACCGCCTGCAGCTGTTTGAGGTTGGTTATGAGGGAGATGTCGGAGATGCGGTTATGTCCCAGATCAAGTACCTTCAGGTCGGTGCAGTAGAGGAACAGATCGCGGAAGGTCTCCTGATCGCCCACGTATTTGGGATTGACGCCGCCCATCAGGGTGGAGAACACCTGAATGTCGGTGCGCACGGTCCAGCTCTTTTCCTTCTCGCCGAAGGTTATCTCCCAGACAAATTTGGTGTCGGGATATTTTTCGCGCCACTCGGCCATCTTCTCGTTTGGCACTCCGCAGCCGCACATATCCACCTTCTTGAGGTTGGGCAGATATCTGAGCTTTTCAAATTCGGCCTCGAGGGCAGCAATGTCCTCAATGGGGGTGCGGTTGAAGTCCAGCGTCTCGTCAGTGCTGCTGACCTCGATGCCGGCGATGTCCATGGTCCAGAAGAAGGTACACTGAGGCATCTGAGCGACCACCTCGGCCAGCGCCTCGTAGGCGGTGCAGCCGCTTGCGTCGACATTTGTAAGGCCGGTGAGCAGCGGAAGGCGGCGGATCTCCGCGTCGGTGGCAGCTCCGGTGACCAGCTCGGTGGTGTCGGGAGCGTAGCGCTGACCGCCGACCTCAATGTCCCACTGAACGTCGCAGTCAAGACCGAGGTTGTAGATGGCCTCCACTACCTCGTAGTCCGCGCCCCGGGCGTCCACGCTCTCAAGGCGTTCAAAGTAACTGAGCAGATGGACGTCCTCCACCTTGAGGCCGGGAACGCTGATGTGGCGGTCGTCGCAGTCGGCAAACTGTTCGCCGACCCGCACCGACCAGAGGGTCTGGCAGTCGGGATATTTTTCTATGAAGCCCATGACCTGATCGGCGGGGATCTCGTTTCCACGAATGTCCACACATTCCGGGTCGGTCAGCTTGTACAGAGCCTTGATGTCGGTGATTCCGGCGTCCTTCAGGTCGATTACCTGAGCGTCCTTTGAGTAGGAATTGCCTCCGATGATAACAGAGGAAAGAGAGTTGATGGACACAAGCAGAAGAGCAAGACCGATAACTCCTGCCACGCACATCAGTATCATTCTCTTGGCCTCTTTGCCAAGAGAAGTGCGGGTGCTTCCGACCGAAGGAGCGGTATGCTCAGCTGTCTGGCGGCTGTCACGCGCCGCGCGCGTCGGCTCACTCTGCTTGCTGTATCGAGTCTCGGCCTGCTCTCTGTAACGAGGCTCCGGCTGTTCTCTGTAACGAGGTTCGTACTGCTCCGCGCAACGAGGCTCGTTCTGCTCTCTGTAACGAGGCTCGTCCTGCTCTCTGTAACGAGGTTCAGGCTGTTCTCTGTATCGAGGTTCATCCTGCTCCGCGTAACGAGGCTCGCCCTGCCGTCTTCCACGGGGATTATATCTGTGATGGGATCCGTTGGTGTTGTTGTTCATTTTAAGAAAAGCACCTCCATTGCCGACGGCGCACCGGCGCCGATCCGCACTTGCATATCTTTCTGAATAATTATATCTTCTCCCATGTTGTTTGTCAACAAAGCCTACCGGCTTAGGCGCTCCGCCTACCGGCTTAGGCGCTCCGCAATCAGGCGGAATTGGGTAAACGAAGAAATGGCGAAGAATAGGGAGAGGGTATTGAGCTTGGGACAAGTGCCATAATTATTGCTCGGGGGAAAAAACGTCCGAAGAACTGTGTTCCTGACACCCTTGCCGGGAGTTGAAAAACAGCGATTATTGTTGTATAATTAATTAAATAGAGGGATAAATGTGTCGGAAACTACCCGCCGTCATCAAAAAAGACCAGCCCAACCCTTACGGGTTCGACTGGTCTTTTTCTGGTGCACCGCACCTTATCAAATCCGAACCTAATGATGCTTCAACCTCAAGCCTGGTTGCCGTATCAGCATCGTCCTTATAGTTGAACACAATCAAAAAGTAATCATCATATACATATACCACATTGACCAGCACATCAATCAGACGCTGGCGATGCTCTTTGACCGTCATATCGAGATGGCGGAATCGTTCAAGCCAGAATACAATCTGTTCTTTTGTCAATTTAGGCTGAACAAGTTCTTCTTGTGCAATATGAATGCAGATTTCTTCTTTTGAACGCTCAAACTGCTCCAGACGCTCCTTTGTGGAGGCTGTAAAAATGCCTTGCTGAATGGCGTTAAGCATATTATTTATACTCCGCTCAATTTCCGCAAGCTGCTTCTTTAGCACCGGAAGA
>JAZSQO010000106.1:0-3910 GCA_045538015.1 Acutalibacteraceae bacterium
CCGCATAATTCTAAGCGCGATATTGCGCAGTCAGATTTTTTGTCAGACGACACAAAAAGCGGAGCCAATACTTTTTGTATTGGCGAGCATTTTTGTGAAGTATGACGGAAAAGATGCAAGCAAGATCGTGCTTAAGTTCTAAAACGGGAATTGTGTGGTGTTGCCTTAATTTTGCCGTCTTCTTCCGGCGGCCTCCTTCAGTTTGTTCTGCTGTTCCTGCAGGGTCACCCAGATGGTGCCGGACAGACAGAGAGAAGAATAGCATCCGGCCGCGATACCGGTCATCATGGGCAGGGCGAAGCTGAGCAGTGTTCCTATGCCGTAAACCGCCGAAACCGCCGCCAGCACGGCCATGGCTATGAACACGCACAGATCGGTGCTGATGGTGCGGCCCATGGTCTCGTTGATGCTCTTGTTGGCTATGTGCGCCACCGCCAGACTGCCGCTGAACCGGCCTCGGTTTTCTCTTATGCGGTCAAAAACGACGATGGTGGAGTTGATGGAGAGGCCGATAAGCGCCAGCACAACAGCGATGAAGCTGTTGTCCACGGCAAAGCCGAACACAACAAAGGTAAAGTAGGCCACAAGGCAGTCGTGAAGAATGGCTATGAGGGCGCTGATGCCGGCTGTCCAGCCGCCGATGCCCCGATAGCGCAGGCCCATGTACACCATGATGAACAGCGCCGAAAGGGTCACCGCCAGCGCGCATCTTGCCTTGAATTCCTTGCCCGCCGAGGGATTGACCTGATTGGACTCCCGCAGGGTGAGCATGACATTGGGGTATTTTTCCTTCATCGCCCCGCGGATGAGCTCGTCGGCATCCTGTCCGAGGGAACCGCTTTCCAGTATCACCGTCAGGCGCTTGTTTTCTCCTCCCGTGGGTGACTGGGCGTCGGTGCTTACAGTCACGCTGACCTCTTCACCCAGCGCGGCGGATATCACTCTTACCGCCTCGTCGGGCTGCACATCGGTGGAATAATCAGGCTGCACGGCTATCTCCGGGACATCCGTTCCGGAAGCCTGATCGCCGTCCGACACGACGCCCGCTCCGGGCTGACTGTCCGAGACCGTCTCTTCGTTCTGGGGCGCGTCTTCTTCCGAAGGAAGATCTGAGCCTGAGGACTGCTGTGCCGGAGCGTCTCCTCCGGATATTATGACCGGCGTTTCCGCCGGTGTGGGTTCGGTGTTCTGCACATCCGTGCCCGACAGCTCCGTCGCCGCGGGTACGATCTCCACATCCGAGCCGGAAGCAAGGCCGCTCTCCGGGTAGGAGTAGCGCAGCATAGCGCCGCCGGTAAAGCTGATGTCCGTATGGGTGCCGAGAATTATATTGAATATCAGGCCAACGGCGATAACCACCACCGACACAAGCCAGAGGCTCTTGCGGTTGGCCATGATTTCATAGTATTTCCTTGTTCTGCACATCATTGCTCGCCACCTCCATACAGTCTTCTGTTCTGGAGAGCCGGGAAGCGCGCCAGCGACCGCAGCATGATACGGGAGGCGACAACGCCCATTATGAAGTTGAATATCACTCCGGCAAACAGGGTGTAGCCAAAGGCGTAGATGGCGTTGACCGTGGTCACGGGCAGCATCCATGTCACCGGTTTGAAGATATAGCTCCACACCGTGCCGGGCGGGCCAAAGACGCCCATAAGAATCACCGACACGATCAGCACGGTGACATTGCCGTCAAAGATGGAAGAAAAGCTGTTTTCGTTGCCGGCTTCAATGGCGCCCTCGATGGTTTTGCCCTTGCGTACTTCCTCGGCAACGCGCTCGCCGGTGATGATGTTGGCGTCAACGCCCATGCCTATGGACAGAATTATTCCCGCCACGCCGGGCAGGGTGAGGGTGAAGCTGTCAAATACCGGGAAAAATCCCGTCACGCAGGCCAGTATTCCGGCTACCTGACCCAGAAGGGCAATGCAGGCCACCACTCCGGGCAGCCGATATCTCACGATCATAAACACGCAGATAAGAGCGAAGGCCACAGTGCCGGCGACCAGCATCACCGTTACCGAATCCTCGCCCAGCGTCGCGTCCAGCAGCTCGTAGTCCATTACCCGCAGCTCAAAGGGCAGCGCTCCGCTGCTGAGGTGGATGACCAGATCCTCCGCCTCCTGCTCGCTCAAACCGCCTCGGCGGGAAATAATCGCCGTGTCGCATACGCCTTCAACGTACATCTCCGACACGGCGCGGCCGTCGACGCATATGGTCAGGTAGCGCTCGCTGCTGTGCTCGGAGTGAGCCGTAAGCCGTCCGGTGCTTTCCAGAAGGAGCTTCTCTCCCTCTTCGGTAAAGTTGAGCCGGACAGCGGGATCGCCGTTTTCGTCCTTGATTCTCTGGGCGGATGCCACAGCGGCGCTGTCCAGAGTCATGCGGTGCTTGATGCCGCTGGAGTCCACGCAGATAGGGCGGCCATAGCTGTCCTCATAGCTGACCACAAGGCTCTTGGCGCCCAGCCGTCCCTCAACCACATTCACAAAGGAGACCGAGGACATATAGGCGATCAGGTCGTCCATGGCCTCGGCGTCCTCGCCGCGGTTGGGAACGCTGACGATAAGGCGGGAGTTGGTGGTGTCGGTATATATCTGATGCCCCGTTATTCCTTTGGACTCGAGCCGCTCGGAAATGATCCGGGCCGCCTCCTCGGTCTTCGCGCCGTCGGCAGTGCCTTCCGCGCCCTCAGCCGGGCCGAAGGTGACGCTGATTCCGCCCTTTACATCCATGCCCCAGCGGATATCCTCCGCTCCCCGGACGATCACTGTGCCGTCAGAAAGGCTGAATCCGAAGGCGGCGAAGTATGCCAGCGCCAGTATCAGCAGCAGCACCGAAAAAAATCCGGTTCTCCCTATTCTTTTCACCGGCCCGACACCTCCCTTTCTACCGTCCCGGCCATCCGATGTCAAATCAACACCGCACAATCCCCGCGCGATATCGCACCCGGAATCATGCGGTATTCTGCTATAGATTATAGTAAACGGCGCGGTGTTTGTCAAACGACATCCGCGCCGTCTATTTCCGGCGGAGCGGCTCGGTTTTCTTCCGAAAGCGCAGGCCGCTCTGCCTCATATGTTTTATTCGATCAGGAGCCCTTGGCCAGCAGCAGCTCGATGGCCGCCAGCTTGGCGCAGGTGCCGACTATCTGCATGGCCTTGATGAGATCCTCAACCGGAGGAGAGGTCGGGGCGATGCGGATGTTGCGGTCACGGGGATCGCGGTGGTAGGGATAGGTCGCGCCGGCGGGAGTAAGGGTAACTCCGGCGGCGGAGCACAGCTCAACGGTGCGGCGGGCGCAGCCGTCCATAACATTCAGGCTGACAAAATAGCCGCCCTCGGGCTTGCTCCACTCGGCAGCTCCGGTGTCGCCGATCTCCTTGGTCAGAGTCTCGTCCACGGCGATAAAGCTGGGACGGAGAAGGTCGGCGTGCTTGTTCATCTGCTCCTTGAGACCGTCCAGATCACGGATGAATCTCATATGGCGCAGCTGATTGAGCTTGTCGTGGCCGATGGTCTGCACGCTCATGCGAGCCTTGATGGCGTTGACATTTTCCACCGAGGTGGCCATTCCCGCAAGGCCGGAGCCGGGGAAGGTGATCTTGGAGGTGGAGAAGTACATGTAGACCATGTTGGGATTGCCGGCCTTCTTGCTCTCTGCAAGCAGGTTGAGCAGAGGCTTATCCTCGCCGAACAGGTGATGGATAAAGTAGGCGTTGTCCCAGAACACACGGAAATCGGGAGCCGCCGGCTTGAGGTTGGCGATGCGGCGCACCGTTTCGTCGGAGAAGGTCACACCGGTGGGATTGGAATACTTGGGCACGCACCACATACCCTTGACCAGCGGATCGTTCTGGACATATTCCTCCACAACGTCCATGTCGGGGCCGTCCTCCTTCATCTCCACGGG
>JAZSQO010000088.1:0-8532 GCA_045538015.1 Acutalibacteraceae bacterium
TAAAGAGCGGAGTCCACGATGTTAACGCCCGCCAAGGGGTCCATGAGGTTGGTCAAGTCGCCCGTACCTGAGATTTTGTGGGTGTGGAGGTGGACGGGAATGGTCAGTCTGGCCTTCAGGCTCATGACCAGCTCATAGGCATCGTAGGGCAGCAGCAGGTTGGCCATGTCCTTGATGCAGATGGAGTTGGCGCCCATTTCCTCCAGACGGCCGGCCAGCTCCACGAAGTACTCGAGGTTGTGGACGGGGCTGGTGGTGTAGCTGATGGCAGCCTCAACATGGCCGCCGTACTTCTTGACCGACTTGATGGCGGTCTGCATATTGCGGGGGTCGTTGAGGGCGTCGAAGATACGGACAACGTTAATGCCGTTCTTGATGGAGTACTTGCAGAAAGCGTCGACGACGTCGTCGGCGTAGTGGCGGTAGCCCAGAATGTTCTGGCCGCGGAAGAGCATCTGCAGCTTGGTGTTGGGCAGGTGCTTCTTCAGCTGACGCAGACGCTCCCAGGGATCTTCGCCCAGGAAACGCATGCAGCTGTCAAAGGTAGCGCCGCCCCAGCACTCCAGAGACCAGTAGCCGATGGAGTCGAGGATCTCGCAGGCGGGCAGCATATCCTCAAGGCGCATACGGGTGGCGGCCTGAGACTGATGGGCGTCGCGCAGAATAGTATCGGTGATATAAAGTTTCTGTTTGCTCATATTGTCCTCCTTACTTGGATCAGCCGAAGATGGCGATCAGCACACCGGCAGCGATAGCCGAGCCGATGACGCCGGCCACGTTCGGGCCCATGGCGTGCATGAGCAGGAAGTTTCCGGGATTCTCCTTCTGGCCGACGGTCTGGGAGACGCGGGGAGCCATGGGAACGGCGGAAACACCGGCGGAGCCGATGAGGGGATTGATCTTTTCCTTGAGGAAGAGATTCATGAACTTGGCCAGCAGAACGCCGCCGGCGGTGCCGCAGCCAAAGGCGATAACGCCCATGACGATGATGGCGATGGTCTTGAGGTTGAGGAAGGTATCGGCGGTGGCGGTAGCGCCAACGGAGACACCCAGGAAGATGGTGCAGATGTTGCACAGCTCGTTCTGAGCGGTCTTGCTCAGACGGTCGGTGACACCGCTCTCACGGAACAGGTTACCCAGCATGAGGCAGCCGACCAGGGGAGCAGCGGAGGGAACAAGCAGGGAAACGAAGACGATGACCACAACGGGGAACACGATCTTCTCCAGCTTGGTGACCGGACGCAGCTCGCGCATCTTGATCTGGCGCTCCTTCTTGGTGGTCAGAGCCTTCATGATGGGTGGCTGAATGACCGGACCCAGAGCCATGTAGGAGTAAGCGGCAACGGCGATGGGGCCGAGCAGCTCGGGGGACAGTCTCGATGTAACGAAGATGGCGGTGGGGCCGTCCGCGCCACCGATGATGCCTATGGACGCGGCGTTCTGCTGGGTGAACTCAACACCGGGGATGTTGAGGCTGTCCAGACCGAGAACACCAAGATAGGTGATGAAGATGCCCAGCTGAGCGGCAGCGCCCAGCAGCAGGCTCTTGGGATTGGCGATCAGGGGACCGAAGTCGGTCATAGCACCGACAGCGATGAAGATCAGGCAGGGATAGATACCCAGCTTGACGCCCAGATAAAGGATGTCAACAAGGCCCACAGACTCAATGGACAGCACATCCACTCCGGCGGGAGCCATCATGCCATCCTTGAGGATGACCATTTCCTTGGTTCCGTCGGCGAGGATATTCCAGTAATATTCTCCGCCGGCGAAGAGCGACCAGTTGACATGACCGCCGGCGAAGAGATCCTCGTGGAACATCTCGGCGCCGGGCAGGTTGGTGAGCAGCATACCGATAGCGATGGGGAGCAGCAGCAGCGGCTCAAACTTCTTGCCGATTGCAAGATAGATAAGCACGAAGGAAATGGCCATCATCGCCAGAACCTTCCAGTTCTCGGCGATCATGTAGAATCCCGTGCTCTTCAGAAATTCAAGTATTGCTTCCATGCGGCACTACCTCCGCTCGATTACTGAATGGTGCAGAGGGTGATGCCGGATTCAACAGTGGAGCCCTTGGAGACGTTGACACCGGTAACGCGGCCGTCGCAGGGAGCGAGGATCTCGTTTTCCATCTTCATGGCCTCGAGAACCATCAGCAGCTGGCCCTTCTTGACGGCATCGCCGGTCTGAACGTTGACAGAAAGGATGGTGCCGGGCATGGGGCACTCGATGGCCTGACCTGCGCCGGTGCCGGTCTTGGCGGGAGCGGGAGCAGCGGCGGGAGCGGGAGCGGCAGCCTTGGCGGGAGCAGCGGAAACGCTGGCAGCGTCAACGACCTCGAGCTCGATCTCGTAGAGATTACCGTTTACGGTAACATTGTACTTTTTCATTGTAATTTACCTCCGTCTTGGCGACAGCGCGCCGATTTTAATTGCATTGAATTCGGTCGGGGAAACGCAGGCGCCCGTTTATCAGACGCGCTTGATGGAATGGATGCGGATAGCGGAAACATCCGTGCCGAGCTCCTCGGCCAGAACGGCGGAAATGGCAGCCACCATCTCCTGACGGTTGGGAATCTCCTGAGCAGCGGGAGCGCTGGCAACGGGAGCGGCCTTGACGGGCGCGTCGTTGTTGTTGCTGCCGGCGAAGAACAGACCCATGAGCTTGCAGATGATGATCAGAGCGATCAGACCTACAAACACGGTGCCGATGCCGAGAAGCACAACAAAAGCGTTGTTCTGCTCCGCGACTGCTTCGGTGCCTGCCGCGGCAAGGATGATTCGGGACGCAGTGCTGAGATTAAGCATGAATACACCTCCGTTCAATTTCGTTAAAAACCAGGATAGATTATCCAAATAGTCCCACATTATTATAAACCAAAAATCCTTATAAACAAGCGGGAATTTGGATATTCGTCATTTTTTTCACATTTAGCCAAAAGATTCCCGGGATCGGCCTCTTTATCATTTATCATGCTCTGCAAAGGGCGTAAAAATTCCGGGTTTTCCGGGAAATATTTGTGCGCTTTGCCGTTCTGTCATGGTACTTGACGAAAATCACATGGGCAAAGTAGACAATCAATGCGGTTTTTTCCGTATGGACAGAAAAAAATGAGGCCGCAGCCTCATTTTCCATCTCACTTTTCTTTATTATTTCCTCTTTTTACTCCTTCGTAACCACCCGCAGCCTGCCGGCGATCAGCTTGCGGCTGACTATCAGGTAGCACACCAGATTCATCAGCATGGCCACAAGCCAGCTGGCCGGGTAGGAATAGTAGAGGGTGAGCAGAGTGGGAGAGAGGGCGAAGATGGTGTAGATATACACGATTCGGAAACCGCAGATGCCCACCAGAGAGATTATCATGGGCAGGAAGGACTTGCCCATGCCCCGCAGGCAGCCGGCAAACACATTCATCAGCGCGAATATCCAGTAGGTCAGACCCACCAGCGTCGTGCGGTTGAGGCCGTAGGCGATGACCTCCGGGTCGGGATTGTAGATACTCAGCAGCTGCCGGCCGAAGAGCACCATCAGCGCGCCCAGCGCCGCCGAGATGCCCACGGACAGCATCGAGCAGATGGCGCACACCCCGCGCACCCCCTTGTATTTGCCCGCGCCCACATTCTGGCCGGTGAAGTTGATGGAGGTGTCGGCCACGCCGGAGACGGCCACGTTCATAAAGCCCTCGATGCTCACCGCCGCGGTGTGCGCCGCCATGGCCGCCGCGCCGAAGCCGTTGATGGAGGACTGGATAAGCACATTGGAGAAGGAGAAAAGGGCGTTCTGCATTCCGATAGGCACGCCCACCTTCATCATCATGCCCAGCTTGCTGCCGTGGATGCGCAGCTTCTTCATACTCAGCCGGATGCAGCTGTCCGAGCGGAAAAGGCTGAGCAGCACAAGAACGGCCGAAAGAGCCTGAGAGGCCACGGTGGCCATGGCCACGCCCGCCACACTCAGCCGGAACACGATAACGAACAGGGTGTTCAGTCCCACATTGAGCACGCCGGCCACCGCCAGAAAATACAGCGGCCGCTTGGTGTCGCCCACCGCCCGGAGGGTGGAGGCGCCGAAATTATAAAGGGTGGTGAAGGGCATTCCAAGGAAGTATATCCTTATATAAAGAAGCGACTTGTCGATGACCTCGGCGGGAGTGTCCATCATGGTCAGCAGCGGCCGGGCCACCAGCTGGCCGAGGATGCACACGGCGATGCCGGTGACAAGGCTGGTCAGCGCGGCGGTGTGTACCGTTTTGCTGACCTCCTCCTCTTTGCCCGCGCCCTTGAACTGAGCCACGATAATGCTGCCGCCAAGGAAAAAGCCGATGAACAGATTGGTGACAAGATGGATGATCGAGGCGGTAGAGCCTACCGCCGCCAGCGCCACCTTGCCGTCCGCGTCGAACCGGCCCACGATTATGGAGTCGGCGGCGTTGTACAGCAGCTGCAGCATATTGGAAAGAATGACCGGCAGAGCGAAGCGGAGCATCTTACCCAGCAGAGGCCCGGTGGTCATGTCTATTTCGTGTCGTCTGGACAAAAGCTATCACCTGATTTTTCGTTGATAGGGGTAATTATATCATGTCTCCGCCAGGGAAAACAAGCACGATACGGATGAAGGGGAGACAGAAAATTCCGGCGGGCGGATGACATTATCCGCCCGCCGAAAAGCTTTCGGTCGGTTCCGCCGGTGAGGGCTGTCCGCTGCGCTGTGAAGCCTCCGGTTCGTTCGTAGGGACGATCATTGACCGCCCGCGAATATGTGCTGTGTCCGAATAACGGTTACCTCGGTGCGAATCGTCCGTTAAAGAATAAAGAATATGGAATAAATAAGAAATAATAAATATTGGGGCGTAGGGGCAGATTCCATATCTGCCCAGCGCAAGGCCTCCGGGTTTCCTCCGTAGGGGCGATCATTGATCGCCCGCGAATCGGCGCCGTGTCCGAACAGCGGTCGCCTCGGCGCGGACTGCCCGTTAAAGAATAAAGAATATAGAATAAATAAGAAATAATAAACTTTATTATGCGTGCCAGTGCTCATTCAGAAATTCCACACGGGTCTCCAGCCAGCCGTAAAGATGCTCGGCGGCTTCGCTCTGGGTGCCGCACGCAAAGGCGGCGGCGGACAGCTCATGGCCGAAATCCTGCCGGTTGGCGATGTTGTCCCACTCTTTGTAGTTGCGCTCAAAGGCGTCGGCATACAGAGTGGACTGCTCTCGGATCATGTCCAGTGTTCGGGTGAAAACGCCCGAATCATAGGCCGCTGTCCATTTTTCCGTGATGATCTCCTGAAACCAGTCCTCATACATCAGCACGGCCAGCCACGGGTTGATGGACTGGAACTCGTCGTTGACATCGTAGAGCATATTGGCCGCGTAGAAGCCCTTGCCGTCGGCGCAGCGATCCTTGTTGCCCATGGCGGAGTCGAAATCCCACGGCGCTTCAAAGGTGAGGCGTGTGTCGCCGCCGGGGCCGAAGTCGGCGGACATGAAGAAGCTGGTCAGGTAGATGTCGGCGTCGCAGGTGACCTCGTTGATGATATACATATCGGCCAGAGAGTCCACATTGACCACCCGCTCAACAGCCTCCTGAGGAGAAATGTCGGTGGTTCTGGTCAGCCGGGAATAATCGTCGCTGAGCACATAGGCCTCGTTTCTGACGGCGGCCATGTACATGACGCGGTACACATTATCGACATAGCGGGCGATGAAATCCCGCTGCTCAGCGGAATAGATATCGCTCTTGATGGTGATTCCGGTGGTGGTGGGCGCGGTCTTCTGTCCGCTGCCGCCGCTGCCGTCGAAGGGCACGAGGGGCGCGCAGTTGACATAGGAGGCGTAGAAGCAGTTGAGTTCCGCCTCGGTGTAGGCGTAGCCGTCAAACTCGAGGAGGTAGCCGATGTCGGTGCCGGTGTAATCCTTTTCCGGGTCGGTGATGTCCACCCGGTCCGGATTGACCTGCTGCTGTTCGGTGAGGAGATAAACGCCCATGTATTCGCCGTTTATCTCCAGCTCCACGAGGCGGGAGTCGGCGCAGTAGAGTCCGTCGGGGGAAAGAATGCCCTCGGCAATGGTCAGCGCCGTCTTGTTGCGCAGCATGGAGCCGTCCTTGTATTCGGCCAGCAGCACCCAGTTTTTCATCTCGGCGCCGTCGTTGAGACCAAGCATGGTCTGAGGCTCGGCAAAGCGGATGCGCAGGGGCTTTTTGGGGTAGGTGGTCGTCCAGTTGCCTCTGACCTTCACATCGGCCGAAACCGACTCAAGGGCCACGGCACCGTTGCCGTCGGTGACGGTGACCGAGCAGGCCTCATAGTAAGGCTCGGGCGGCATTTTGTAATTGGGAGTCCATGTGGCTATCTGCTCGGAAACATGACCGGCCACCGGCTCGGTGACAAAGTCAAGGGCGTCCCCGGACTGGTTTTCGGTGGTGAGGGAGATGACAGGCAGCTGCGCATCGTCCTCTTCGGCCTCATTCGCGGAATTCAGACAACCGATCGCCGGAAGAACCAGCACCAGCAGCGCGATCAGAACAAGCAATCTTTTCATGAATACACCTTCTCTCTGTTTTTTGGGGGAAGAAACTGCTGAAATCATATAACAGTACGGAGCGAAAAGCAAGCCGCTCACACCATCACCCGGGCGGAGCTGGCTCCGGTGCGGTCCTTGGTGACCACTATCTGCCTTTCCACCCGCTCCTTGAGCTCGGCCACGTGGGAGATTATGCCCACCAGACGGCTGCCGCTGCCCAGACCGGCCAGCATATCCATGGCCTGGCGCAGGTCGCCCTCGCTCAGGGAGCCGAAGCCCTCGTCGATGAACATGGTGTCCAGCCGGATGCCCCCCGCCGCCGACTGTATCTCGTCGGAAAGACCCAGCGCCAGCGCAAGGGACGCCTTGAAGGATTCGCCGCCCGAAAGGGTGTTGACGCTGCGGCGGGAGCCGTTGATGTGGTCGATGACATCGAGGTCGAGGCCGGTCTTGCCCCGGAGGCGGTCGGCTGATTCCCGGCGGGCAAGCTCGTACTGGCCGCCGGTCATGGCGGTGAGCCGGTGGTTGGCCCGCAGGAGTATCCGGTCAAAGAAGGAGGCCTGCACAAAGGTCTCCAGCATTATCTTTTCCTTGCCGTTCAGTGTGCCGTTGGCCACGTCGGAAAGGGTGGCCGTCCAGCTCAGCTCCTCATCAAGGGCGGTCAGCTGCTCAAGGCGGCTCATCACGCCCTCCCGGGCGGCGCGGTTGGCCTGCAGCCGGGCGGAGAGAGTCTCAAGAGAGGCCGCGAGGGCGGCTCGCTGACAGGTCAGCTCCTCGCTGCGCCGGGCGGCAGCGGCGCTGTCGATGTCCCCGGCGCCCTCCAGCTGGGCGGAGAATGCCTGACGGCGGGCGGCGCAGTCGGCCATGGCGGCGCGGCAGCGGTCAAGAGCCTCCCGGGCATCCTCGATGGCCTTTGCCAGACCATCTCTCTGACCCTCGAGGGCGGCGATGTGCTCCCTTGCCTCCCGGGCAGAGCCGTAGGCAAGACCCTCGGCGCAGAGGGCGATCTCCTCCTTCATGGCGGCGACGGCACTTTCCAGCGCGGCCATGTCCCGCTGAGAAGCGGCCAGAGAATCCCGCTTTTCCTTCAGTTTTTCGCGGCAGGCGGGCAGCTGCTCGCCCAGAGCGGAGCGGCGGGCGTTTTTCTTTTCCCCGTCCTCGATGGCGGCGTCGAGGCGGGCGATGCCGGCCTTCACCGCGGCCATTTCGTCCCGCAGATTCCGGGATACGCTCTCCCGGTCGTAGTGTCCCAGCAGGAGAATGGCCTCCTCCCGCAGAGCGTCCTCGGCGGTCTGGGTCTGACCCAGCAGACCGCTGGCCTCACGGCTGAGGTCGGAGGCAAGGGCGGCGGCCTTGTCGGCGGCGGCCTTGGCCTGATCCAGCCGCGCCTCGGTGGGAGCCTCGGCGGCGAGGGCGGCGGGGGCAGGATGCTCTTTTGAGCCGCACACCGGGCAGGGCTGACCGTCGGTCAGCTCCCGGGCGAGTATGCCCGCCTGAGCGTCGAGAAAAGCCCGGTTGAGGCGGCTGTATTGCTCGGTCAGTTCAGAGGATTGCCGAGCGGCGACCGTGTATTTGCTCTGAGCCTCCTCCAGCCGGGTGCGCAGAGCCACGAAGCTCCGGCCGGTCTGCACCATTCTTTCCAGCTGCTCAAGGCGGCGGCTGCCCTCGGCGCGGCGGGCGGAAAGGTCGGCCAGAGCCTGCCCCGCGCCCTCAAGGGCGGCGTGCTCGGCCTCCATGGCCTCGAGGCGCTTTTCCCCGTCCTCAAGGGAGCTTCTGATGCCCTCCGCCTCCCGGCCAAGGGCGGCAAGACGGCGGGAATCGGCCTCCCGGCGCTCAAGGCGGCGGGTCAGTTCATCGTATCTTGGCAGCAGAGCCGTCTCGGCGGCGATCTGCCCGGTCAGCCGGTCGATGTCCTCCTTGCCGGAGAGCGCCCGGGTGTGTGCCTCCTCCAGCTGTTCCAGCCGGGGAGCAAGCCCGGCAAGCTGACTCTCGGCGGCGGCAAGACCCTC
>JAZSQO010000145.1:0-17529 GCA_045538015.1 Acutalibacteraceae bacterium
AATGGAGAGTACGCCGACAACAGCGGCAACAACGATGCCGATAACTGTGGGAACGGCTTCGAATTCAGCCCAGCCGGCGCTGTCCATCTTGACAACCTCGAGAGCATTTGCAGCCAGAACGGCAGGGATGCTCATAATAAAGGAGAACTGAAGGGCAGCGTTCTTTTCGGTGCCGCAGATCATGCCGAGGGTGGTGGTGGTGCCGGAGCGGCTCAGGCCGGGCATGGCGGCAAAGCACTGGCCGACACCCATGATGGCCGCCGACCTGTAATCCACAAAGTCTCTTGCCTTCACGGCGGAATCCTTGCGGCGGGTAGCAATGGAGGTGGCCAGAAGCAGCAGCACTCCGGTGCCCAGCAGGCAGATGCCTTCAACGACTATGTCCTTGTCCTCGGAGGTGTAGCCGGAGATGTCGGCAAGGGTCTTGACCTTTTCGCCGGCATTGTCCACAAGGCCGAACATACCAAACAGGGGCAGGAACAGCAGGATGGCGCAGGCCGAGGCCAGAATGACTGCGAAGACCATGCGGCGGTCGTCGTTGACCTTGTTGATGTCGAGGGTAAAGCGGGGCTTGAATTTTCCCTTGCCCTTTTTGATGAGATCCATCAGGTCGAACCACAGATCGGCTATGGCTCTGCAGCCCTCGCAGATCAGATCCCACACCAGCTGGCGGTAGACGATGAACACGGCGATAAGCGTGCCGAAGTGCAGGAACAGCGTGAATGTCTGCGCTCCCTCGAGATCGACGCCGAGGAAGTGCTGCACCAGCGAGACATGGCCGCTGCTGGACACAGGCAGAAATTCGGTCAGGCCCTGCACGATACCCTGCAGGATGGCTTCAAAAATGTTCATATTGTACCTCTTCCTATGTATCGGAGCGTGTGCTCCGAGTAGTTACTGCTTTGGCTTTTCCTCCCGGCGGTCGCTTTCCTCCGGGTTCTTTTTGCGCTTGGCGCGGGCAGGCTTTTTGCGCTTTTCGATCTGCCCGTAGAGATTCTCAATGGCATCGGACAGGGAGCCGAGGTGGTCGATGAGACCTTCGTCCACCGCCTGCTGACCGTCCAGCACCGTGCCGATGTCGGTGACCAGCTCGCCGGTGTTGCGGCTCAGCTCCACAAAGCGCTCCGGGCTCATGCGGGAATTGGCGGCCACAAAGCCGCTGATGCGGTTCTGCATCCGCTCGAAGTAGTCAAGGGTCTGGGGCACGCCCAGCACAAGACCGCTGGTGCGCACCGGGTGGATGGTCATGGTGGCCGACGGGACGATAAAGGACTGCTTGGCCGACACTGCCAGCGGCACGCCGATGGAGTGTCCGCCGCCCAGCACCAGCGAGACCGTGGGCTTTTTCATGCCCGATATCAGCTCGGCAAGGGCGAGGCCGGCCTCCACATCGCCGCCCACGGTGTTGAGCAGGATTATCAGCCCCTCGATCTCCTCCGACTGCTCCACCGCCACCAGCTGGGGCATGAGGTGCTCGTACTTGGTGGACTTGTTCTGGGGCGGAAGCACCTGATGGCCTTCGATCTGTCCGATGATGGACATACAGTGGACGCAGTATCTGCCGCCCACCGAGGTCACCGAGCCGGTGGCTCGCATAAGCTCCAGCCGTTCCTCGCTGAGCGCCTCGATGTGCTCGTCGCCCTCGTGGTAATTGTTCTCTGAGCGGTTCTTTTTTTCACCCATATATAATCGCCTCCCGCGGTAATTATTCTCACCGGGCGGCAATTATATACATTATACCATACTTCTGCCGATTCTTCAACTTGATTAGCACAATATATTGCGGCATATTGTGCCCTATTCGTGATTTTTTCCGGATAAGGCAGCCGCTCGCGTTCACGGGGCACATTCACGGATGTATGCCGTTGACTTTCTCTTTTGGGTCTACTATACTAATGTATAGCATCGTCACGGGAGGACAGCCGAATGGAGAGGGAAAGAATTGAAATAACCGCCGCGGCGCAGGCTATCAGCCGCCGCGAAGCCAGTCACAAGAAAATGGCCCGGATGGCTCTGCCCGCTCTGGGCGTTGTCATGGCTCTGGCCGGGATAATCGGCCTGCCGGGAAGCGCCCTCTCCCCTATACGGCTGGCGTCGCTGTGCCTCTCCGGACTGTTTTATCTTCTCTCTTACTCCACGCTCATATGCGGCCAGTGGACCATCGGCATGATCCCTCAGGCGGGCATCGGAGCTTATTTCTTCGCCCTTGCCGCCCTTTGGCCTGCGCTCTGCCCACCGAGCCCGGTGTGGCTGCGGGTCATTCTGTGGATAGTATTTGGCGGGGCGGGCGCTGTGGTGCTGTTTTTCCTCGCCCTGCTCGTCATAATGTTTTTCGGCTCACTGCCGCCGAAAAGCCGTGGAGAATACACCCTCATGGTGCTGGGCTGCAAGCTGAAAAACGGCAAACCCGGCCGTATGCTCCGCCGGCGGCTGAACAAGGCCGTCAGGGAGCTGGAGCGTGACCCGGAGCTGATGTGCGTGGTCACCGGCGGGCGTGCTCCCGACCAGCAGCTGGCCGAGGCTCAGGCCATGGAAAGCTACCTTCTCGAGCACGGCATTTCCCGGGAAAGGATCATTGCCGAAACTCTCTCCAGCACCACCTATGAGAATTTTCTTTTCAGCAGGCGGCTCCTCGAGGAGCGCGGCCTGCCCTCAAGAGCCGGCGTGGTCACCGACCGGTTCCATCAGTTCCGCTCGGGACGCATCGCCCGCACCGCCGGCATGGATTCCTTCCCCATCAGCTGCCGGACGGCGTGGTATCTGGCCGTGCAGTTCTGGATGCGGGACGCGCTGTGCATTGTGGAGCGGCTCATGACCGGCCACTGGTAAATCGGACTTATCATATACAAAATCGGACTTATCATATACAAAGTAACAATTCCATTCGGGGCGCTTCTGTGTTATAATATTCTGTAACGCCCTTATCAGACCGTTAAAGGGAGATGTTTCAATGAAAACTCTGCGCGTCAATCTTGGCGGCGGATACGACCTTACCATAGGCAGCGGGATAATCCGGTCTCTGGGCAAGATCGCCCGCTCCACTCCGTCCACCAGAGATGCCGTTCAGGTTCTTGTGGTGGCCGACCGCAACACCGCGCCTCTCCTTGCAGAAAGCGTTATCATGTCCCTCAAGCTGGCGGGATACTCGACGGCGCAGTACATCATCAAGGCCGACGAAAGCGCCCGCCGTCTCAGCACCGTTGCCGAGCTTTGCTCCGCCGCGGCGCAGGCCGGAATGAAAAACGGCGACTTTTTCGTGGCTGTGGGCGGAATTATGACCTGCGACATTGCCGGTCTTGCCGCCTCGCTCTATCTCGGCGGCTCGCCCTACATAACCGTTCCCACCACTCTGCTGGCTCAGGTCAGCCGCTCGGTGGGCGGCAAGGTCAACGCCGACCTGCCCGAGGGACGGCGCATACTGGGTGCTTACTGGACGCCCGCCGCCGTGCTCTGCGACACCGACACTCTGGCCTCCCAGCCCCGGCACAGTCTTCACAACGGCATAGCCGAAATGATAATGCTGGGCTGCATCGGGTCAGAAAAGCTGCTGGGCGAGCTGAGTGACTTTGAGAGCGACCCGGAACGGCTGATACATCAGGCGGTGAGCATAAGGGCCAAGATAGCCGTCAAGCACGAGCAGCTGGCTGTTGAGAGGACCATGTTCCACTTCGGCGACCTGATATGTCAGGCCATTGAGGAGGTCAGCGACTACAGCGTCTATCACGGCGAGGCTCTTGCAGCCGGCATGGTCATCACCTGCGCCGCCGGCGAGCGGGCCGGTCTGACCAGGGCGGGCACCACCGACCAGCTGGAGGCCATACTCCGGCGGCACGGCCTGCCCACGACCACGAGCATCCCCGCCGAGCGGCTGCTCAAGGCCATCGCCGAGGATCGCTACGCCCAAGGCCGCTCCTACGCTCTGCCCCTTATCAAATCCCTCGGCAGCGGTTTCCTGCACCGGATAACCTCGGCCGAGCTCAAGGATTTCTTTATTGAATCTCTGCCCGACTGGGCTAAATAGAACCCTGGAGGAATTATAAATGTCTTCAACCTTTGGCAGCAACATCAAGATTTCCGTATTCGGCGAGAGCCACGGCATGGGCATCGGCGTGGTGATCGACGGCCTGCCCTCCGGCGAAAAGCTGGACATCGACGCTCTGCAGACCGAAATGAACCGCCGCGCTCCGGGCAACGATCCCACCGCCACTCCCCGGCGTGAAAGCGACATTCCCGAGATATGCTCCGGCATTCTTGAGGACACCACCACCGGCGCTCCCCTTTGCGCCGTCATTGAAAACACCAACACCCGCTCGGTCGACTACGAGCGGATGTCCCGCCTGCCCCGTCCCGGCCACGCCGACTACACCGGCGCTGTGCGCTACAACGGCTACAACGACGTGCGCGGCGGCGGCCACTTCAGCGGCCGTCTTACCGCTCCTCTGACCTTTGCCGGCGCGGTGTGCAAGCAGATACTTGCCCGCCGGGGCATCACCATCGGCGGACATATCTACGCCATCGGCAATATATACGACCGTCCCTTCGATATGCTGCGCATTCGTCCCGACGATCTCAACCGGCTGACCCAGAGCCACTTCCCGCTGAACAATCCCACCGTGGAGAACCAGATGCGTTCCCTTGTGGAGCAGGCTCACTCCGAGGGCGACAGCGTGGGCGGTATTGTTGAGGTGGCCGTGGTGGGCGTTCCCGCGGGTGTGGGCTCGCCCATGTTCGGCGGCGTGGAGAATGTACTTTCCTCCATCGTCTTCGGCGTGCCCGCCGTAAAGGGCGTTGAGTTCGGCGCCGGCTTCAATGTGACACGCATGAGAGGCAGCGAGTGCAACGATCCTTTCACCATCGAGCATGACAAGGTAGTCACCACCCAGAACAACTGCGGCGGCATCCTCGGCGGCATCACCACCGGTATGCCCATCGTGCTGCGCGCCGCCATCAAACCCACTCCCTCCATCGCCGCAAAGCAGCATACCGTCGATCTGCGCGACCGCCGGGACGCCATTCTCTCCATCAACGGCCGGCATGACCCCTGCATCGTGCCCAGAGCGCTGCCCGCCATCGAGGCCGCTGTGGCCATCGGCATTGCCGACATGATGAAGGAGGTCGGCAAACTGTGAGTTTTGATATTTCCTCGAAAAGACTGATCGATGTTTCCCGGACTCTCCATGACACTCCCGAGACTCCCGGAGAGATCGTGCCACGGCTGCGCAGAGTGAGCCGGATGGACGAGGGCAGTCTCTATAATCTTTCCGAAATCTCCATGTGCGTACACAACGGCACCCATGTTGACGCTCCTCTCCACTTTGTTGCCGACGGCCGCGAGGTGGTGGAGTGCCCGCTGGATGTTTTTGTGGGCGAATGCTATGTAAAGGCCTTTGAAGGCGACATCACCGCCGGACAGATAGACGCTCTGCCCCAGTGCTGCCGCCTGCTCATAAAGGGCGACGCCACCGTTACCGAGGAGGCCGCCGAGGCCATTGTCCGCCGGGGCATCACCATGGTGGGCATCGAGCGCAACGCCATCGGCGTGCCGGGCAATACCCAGCCGGTCCACGTCATCCTGCTGAGCGCCAACACCGGCGTGCTGGAGGGCCTTGACCTCTCCGAGGCGCCCGAGGGCGAGGCCTTCATAATGGCTCAGCCTCTGAAAATCGCGGACAGCGAGGGCGCTCCCTGCAGAGCCTTGCTGTTTGTGGACTGACAACAATTCCATTGACGGAGTGATATTTCTTGAATCGTAAATCCCTTCGCGGCAGTCTCATGCTGCTTATCGGTGCGGCCATCTGGGGCTCAGCCTTTGTGGCTCAGGATGTGGGCATGAATTACGTCGGCCCATACACCTTCAACGCCATGCGCTATCTGGTCGGCGCGCTGGCCCTTGTGCCCATCATCCTCATCAGCGACGCCCTCTCCCGGAAGAATCATCCCGAGCGCACCGCCGAGGAGATAAAAAAGACCAACGCCCTTTCGTGGAAGGCCGGACTGGTTGCCGGCCTTGCCCTCATCATTCCCACCACCCTGCAGCAGATAGGCCTGACCGAGGCCTCGGCGGGCAAGGCGGGAATGATAACCGGAATGTACATCATCACCGTGCCCCTCCTCGGGCTGTTCATCGGCAAGAAATGCGGACTGAATGTGTGGCTGGCCGTTGTGCTCGGCGTCGTGGGAATGTATCTCTTGTGCGTCACCGGCGAATTTTCCATCAGCCGGACGGACACACTGCTTATTATATCCATCTTCTTCTGGGCGATACAGATCCTTGTCATCGACCACTTCGCCGCAAAGGTGGATTGCTTCCGGCTGTGCTGCATGGAGTTCCTTGTGTGCAGCGTGCTTTCCTGCGTGCCCATGTTCCTCGTGGAGGAGCTGCCCGGCAAGACCGAGCTGCTGGGCGTGGCTCTGCCGGTGCTGTATGTGGGCGTTTTCTCCTGCGGCATCGCTTACACTCTTCAGCCCCTCGGCCAGCGGGATACTCCTCCCGCCGCCGCGGCGCTCATCATGTGCCTTGAATCGGTGTTCGCCGCTCTGACCGGCTTCATTCTCCTCGGCGACGGCTTTACCGCCCGGGAGCTGGTGGGCTGCGCGCTGATGCTGACCGGCACTGTGCTGGCTCAGTTCCCCTTTAAGGCAACACCGCACAATTCCCGTTTTAGAACTTAAGCACGATCTTGCTTGCATCTTTTCCGTCATACTTCACAAAAATGCTCGTCAATACATAGAGTATTGACTCCGCTTTTTGCATCGTCTGACGAAAAATCTGACTGCGCAATATCGCACTTAGAATTATGCGGTATTGCCTTAAGAAGAAAACCGACGCGGCAGCGGAATGACCCGCCGCACGGAAATAATCATCAAAAAGAACGGAGGACGACCAAATGAAAAACGGCGAATACGAGTATCATCTCAAGCTGCGCGAGGGCGATGTGGGTGCCTACTGCATCCTGCCCGGCGATCCCGGCCGCTGCGAATCCATAGCCAGGCATTTTGACGACGCTAAGTTCGTGATGTCCAACCGTGAATACACCACCTACACCGGCACTCTGCTGGGCGAAAAGGTGTCGGTCGTTTCTACCGGCATCGGCGGCCCCTCGGCCTCCATCTGCATGGAGGAGCTGCACGAGCTGGGCGTTCATACCTTTATCCGGGTGGGCACCTGCGGCGGCATGAATCCCAAAATCGAGGCCGGCGACTGCGTTATCGCCACCGGCGCGGTGCGCATGGAAGGCACCAGCCGGGAGTACGCGCCCATGGAGTTCCCCGCTGTGGCCAATTTCGACGTAACACTTGCCCTTGTACAGGCCGCTCAGAAGCTGGACAAGCGGTTCCACGTGGGCGTGGTGCAGTGCAAGGATTCCTTCTACGGTCAGCACGATCCCGGCTCCATGCCCGTGGGCTACGAGCTGAAGGACAAGTGGGAAGCATGGAAAAAGCTGGGCGTTCTTGCCAGCGAGATGGAATCGGCTGCTCTGTTCACCGTGGCCGCCGCCCGTGACCTGCGCTGCGGCTCGGTATTCCACGTGGTGTGGAATCAGGAGAGCAAGGGCGGTCGGGGAGCGCCCACCGAAAGCACCGCCGACGCCATTGCCGTTGGCGTGGAGGCGCTGAAGCTGCTCATTGAGCGGGATCACAGCACTTCTCCTTACAAGTATTAATTATTAAAAACGGCAAAACCGCCCATCGCGCTGCTCAGCAATGCGATGGGCGGTTATTATTTGTTAGGTTGATCGTTACGCCTGCTTGACATGGACATCCACCTGCTCGCGGGCAAAGGAGATGCCGCGGGCTCTGAGCTCGTTATAGACGCGCTCTTCGACATCGTAGTAGGCGGTCCAGTAGTCGGGAGTTCTGATCCAGACGCGAAGGTCGAAGACTATGCGGCCCTCGCCGAAGCTGCGGATGCCGATAACGGGAGCATACTTACCCTCGTTGAGGGCGACCTCGCTGGAAGCGACGGCGGCGTTGAGAGCATCCTTGACGGCGGCAACATCGGAATCGGCGGCCACGCCGAACTGCAGCTCGATGCGGCGCTCGTCAAGAGCGGTGTGGTTGATGATCTTGGCAGAGGTGACCGAGGAATTGGGATAGATGACTTCCTTGTTCTCGGTGTTGATGAGGGTAGTGTACATCAGGGAAATTTCCTTGACGGTACCGCTGGACTCCTCAAGCTCGACATAGTCACCGGCCTTGAAGGGCTTGTTGAAGAGGATCAGCACGCCGCTGGCGAAGTTGGAAAGGCTGTCCTGCATGGCAAGACCGACGGTGATACCGGCGGCGCCGAGGGCGGTGATGATGGAGGTGATGTTCAGTCCGAGAGCGGCGATGGCCATGATGACGACCACGGTCTTGATGCCCACGCGGACACAGGAAACGACGAATTTCGCGACGGCCTGGTCAACCTTGGAGCGCTTGAGGGTGCCCCTTACCGCTCCGGCCACAATGGACGCTACCCAGAAGCCAAGAATGAGAATAAGTACCGTCTTGAGAAGGGAGGTTCCGGTCTGAGCCAGCCACGAAAGCATGGAATCTCCGTACTGGTTCCAGATGGAAACAAACCAGTTGCCGATCTGCTCAAAAAATGCCATATTGACTCTCCTTTTCTTTTTTATGGAAATGATCGTTTAACAAAGTATAACACCTCCGGCGGCTCTTTGTCAATTGCCGCCAAAGGTGTTTCTTGCGCTTATTTATTGAATTTGGCCACGGCCTTTCTCAGCCGCGGGCACAGAACCGAGGCCGCCGCGATCTTGACACCGTCAAAAACCACAAATGGCAGCACACAGACGGTCAGGGCGGACAGCAGATCGGTTTTGGAAAGGACGGCAAACCATGCCGTTCCGAGGGCGTAGCACACCAGCGTGCCGAGGATCATGCTCACCGGGTAGCGCCAGAGGGGAGCATCCTTTTTTCTTGTCAGCAGGCCGATTATCACCGCGCAGGGCAGGTAGCCGACGATGAAGCCGCCGGTAAGTCCCGCCACCCGCTCAAAGCCTCCGGTAAAGCCGGCGAACACCGGCAGTCCAAGAGTGCCAAGAGCTATGTATATCCCGACCGCCGCCGCTCCTCTGCCGCCTCCCGTGGCCGCCGCGGTGATGTACACCGCCAGCAGCGAGAGCGACACGGGCACAGCGCCCACGGGAAGGGATATGGGAGCCACGACGCAGCACAGCGCCGCCAGCAGCGCCGTGGCCGTCAGCTTTCCCGTCTTCATTCGGTTTTTTCCTGCTTTTGGGAGTCCTTTTTGGGCTCCTCCAGCTCGCCGAATTCATTTTTCTGAATGGACTGGAAGCCCTCGCCGAGGATATCGCTGGCGTTGCTCACGATAATGAAGGCCTCGTGGTCGATGGCCCGGACGATGGAGCGGATGCGATACACCTCGTTGTTGCGCACGGCACACATGATGATGTCCCGCTCGGTGCCTGAATAGCCGCCGCGGCCCTTAATGATGGTCGTTCCGCGGTCGACCTGCTCGATAATGCCTCTGTTGACCTCGTCGGGATGCTTGGTGATAATGAACAGCTGGCGGCCGGTGTTCATGCCGTACAGCACCCGGTCAAGAGCAAAGGAGCTGACGAACAGAGCGATAAAGGCGTAAAGGGCGGCGTTGAGGCCGGCCTCCACGCTGCCGCCGTCCATGCCGAAGGCCACCGAGGCGCAGGTGATGATGACGATGTCGATGAGCAGAATGAGCCTGCCCTGAGTCATGGAGGGCTTGAATTTGCCAAGGATCCGGGCTGCCACATCGGTGCCGCCGGTGGAGCCGCCGCGCATGAATATGACAGCCAGCGCCATGCCCATGGTTAGTCCGCCGAAGATGGAGGCCAGCAGAGTGTCCTCGGTATACTTGGGCAGAATCGGCTCCAGCAGGTCAATGGCCAGCGACACGGCACCGAGGCACAGCCCGGTGCGCAGCACATACTTCCAGCCGATAAAGATAAGTCCGGCAATGAAGATGGGTATGTTCAGCACCATCATGGTGGAGCCTATGGGCAGGCCGTAGAAGGTGTGCAGAACGGTGGAAATGCCGGTGATGCCTCCGGGAACAACATTGTTGGGCGAGGTGAAGATATCCACCGAAATGGCGTACAGAACAGCGCCCACAAGGTAGAAGGCCGCGTCCTTCAGCAGCTCGACGACTACCCTGCCCACGGTTCCCGCCGGTTTGCGTTTGCTCATAATAATCCCACTTTCTCCGTCACGCGGAATGATTATCCTTCAGTCAGTTTCAGTATAAATCCAGTATAAACGGGCGCTTATTCCTCGCCGGGAGCCTGCATGGCGTCGAACAGCTCACGCAGGCGCTCCATGCGGCCGCACATATATATGTAGCCAAAAAGCGTTTCCACTCCGGTGGCGGCGCGGTAGTCGGCCACCGCCGCGTTTTTGGGCACATGGGAGGAATGGGCGTTGCGTCCGCGGCTGAAAACCGCCTGCTCCTCCTCGGTGAGCATATCCAGCACACGCTTTATGGCCTCCGACTGAGCCTTGCAGCGCACCTGCTCCACCGCCCGCTTGTGCAGCACATCGGCACCCGACCGGCTGGAGCACACCAGCCGCTCTCGCACCATCAGGCTGTACACGGCGTCGCCCACAAAGGCAAGAGCCGCCGTGCTCAGCTCCCGGGGATTGCAGCTGTCTCCGAGTATCCTGTCCATAAGCTATTCTCTCCGTAATCCGGCGGAAAATCGCCGGTTGATTATGGTATCAGTTGACGAAATCAAATTCAACATCGTAGATGTTGACGGTGTCCTTCTCCTGAATGCCGGCGTCACGCAGCGCCTGAACGATGCCGCTCTGCTCCAGCACACGCTCGAAATACTGGAGGGACTCGTAGTCGGAGAAGTTGATGGAGCGCATGACCTGAATGAGCCATTCGCCCTCCACGAAATACACACCATCCTCCTCGCGGACAGTGAAGCGGTTGCCCTTCAGCTCCTCTTCGTCCAGCTCGGGAACGGGATCGGGCTCGTAGCGCTCAATGGGCGGCAGAGTGTCCAGCAGGGCGGCGATGCGCTCCAGCAGAGGATCGGCACCCACACGGATGGCCGCCATCATGGGGAAGTATTCGTAGCCGTTCTCGGCGCAGAAGGCGGCAAACTCCTCCTGCTGCTCGTCGGTGGCAAGGTCGATCTTGTTGCCCACCACCAGCATGGGACGCTCGGCCAGCTTGGGATTGAAGCGCACCAGCTCTTCGTTGATGATGCGGAAATCCTCATAAGGGTCTCTTCCCTCGCTGCCGGAGATATCCACCAGATGCACCAGCAGACGGCAGCGCTCCACATGGCGCAGGAACTGATGGCCGAGGCCGGCTCCGTCGCTGGCACCCTCGATGAGGCCGGGGATGTCGGCCATGACAAAGCTCTTTTCCTCCGCCACACGCACAACGCCCAGAGTGGGAGTCAGGGTGGTAAAGTGGTAGTTGGCTATGGCCGGCTTGGCGGCGCTGACCACCGAGATGAGTGAGGACTTGCCCACATTCGGGAAGCCCACCAGACCCACATCGGCCAGCAGCTTCAGCTCGAGGGTGACGTCATACTGCTCGCCGGGAGTGCCCGGCTTGGCAAAGCGGGGAGCCTGACGGGTGGGAGTGGCGAAGTGCTGGTTGCCCCAGCCGCCGCGGCCGCCCTTGCAGATGACCACCGGCTTGTCGTCGGACATATCGGCAAGGATGCGTCCGGTTTCGCTCTCGCGCACGATGGTTCCCAGCGGCACCTCCACGATGAGGTCGGCGCCGTTCTTGCCGGTGCGGCGGTCGCCTCTGCCGTTTTCGCCGCGCTCGGCGTGATATTTGCGCTTGTAGCGGAAATCCTCAAGGGTGGAAAGATGAGGGCTGACCTTGAATATGACGCTGCCGCCCTTGCCTCCGTCTCCGCCGTCGGGACCGCCCGACGCTACAAATTTTTCTCTGTGAAAGGCCACCGCGCCGTCTCCGCCGTCACCGGCCTTGAGGCTGACCTTGGCGATATCGGTAAAACCAAGATGTCCCATTGTTCTTCATTCCTTTCCTTGGTCGTCATCGTTCACTTCCCAGCCAGTAGGCGGGATATTCATGCGAAAAAACATAGCCCAGCGATTTGGCCAGACCCACAGACATGAGATTGGCCGCGTCCCAGCTGGGATAAAGTCCGTTCTCCAGCGCGTACAGCACGATGGAGGAGGCGCAGGCCCGGGCAATACCCCGACGGCGAAAATCCTCCCGGGTGTCGATCTCGATCTCTATGCCGCCGTCGTACACCGAGTAGCAGGAGGCCGCGCCGACGATGGTGCCCTCGTGCAGGCAGGCAAAGCCCACCGCCATGCGCTCGTAGGCCTCGCCGTCGGGATAGTTGGCCACAAGATCCCGTGACCATTCTTCGGCATACAGTTTGTCATACATTCCGGCGGTTATGCGCGCCACACGAAGCTCCGGAGCGGGATCGGCGGTCATTTTTCTCAGCGCGCCGACATCAAAATGATGCTCGCTTTTGCTGATGGCGTAGCGGGTCTCTCTGACCGCCTTGGGGAATACCTCCTCGATCACCGCCGACCATTCCTCATTCTCGGGAACCATAATGCGGCCGCCCAGATTCTCCTCCGGCCACAGCCGCACAAGCTCCTTTGCCAAGGGAGCGCCGGCATCACCGGCCACGAAGGAAAAGCCTCCCGTTCCCTCTCCTCTGCCGCCCATGAGGACATGGGCGCAGGAGGGCTTTTCGGCGTCGTCCACCCACACATGGCTGTTGGGGTAGTCCTGCAGGCAGGAGAGTATGGTGGTGTCATCCATCCGGGCAAATAAGGGCGCGGCGGCAGAGCGCCGGGCGCCGTGAAGTTCGGTTATCATTTTTATTATACCTCTTCGCGCCGCAAAGGGCGCTCGCTTCAGCGAATTGACGAAAAAAAGCCCGAGGTTATGACCCCGGGCTTAAGTGCTATGATTACTCAGCGGGATAGACGGAGGCCTTCTTGCGGTCTCTGCCCATGCGCTCGAAACGAACGATACCGTCGCAGGTGGCGAACAGAGTGTCGTCGCTGCCGATGCCTACGTTCTCACCGGGGTGGATGTGGGTGCCGCGCTGACGAACGAGGATGTTGCCGGCGAGGACGAACTGACCGTCGGCGCGCTTGACGCCCAGACGCTTGGACTCAGAGTCACGGCCGTTCTTGGTGGAACCCATACCTTTCTTATGAGCGAAAAGCTGTATGTTAATTCTAAGCATTGTAATTATGCTCCTTCCCTTGTTGTTAAATTGATTATCCTGATGCGTTTCGGGTACTGCTCGCGGAGCTGCTTCATATGAAGCTCCAGCCCACGCAGCAGATCCCTGCATTTTGATTCCTCCCCTTCGGGAACCAGCAGATTCATTCTGCCGTCCGACACCGCTGTCTTAGCCTTGACGCCTATCACATCGGTGATGGTGTTGGCTGTGAGATAAGCGGCAGAGGAGATTGCCGCGCAAAGGATATCCTCGCCTGCCTGAGCAAGCCCGGTGTGACCGGAGATATCAAAGCCGGCCGGCTGGCCGCCGCGCAGCAGAAAGGCTACCGTTGTCACCAATTAAGCGATGGAGACGATCTCCAGCTTGGTGTAGGGCTGACGGTGACCCTTGGTGCGAGAGGAGCTCTTCTTGGGCTTGTAGGTGTAGATGCGGAGCTTCTTGCCCTTGCCGTTCTTCAGAACCTTGGCAGTGACCTTGGCGCCCTTGACAGCGTCGCCGGTCTTGATTCCGTCGTCGCCGCCGATGGCGATGACATCAAGCTCAACAGTCTCATTTTCTTCTGCGGTGAGCAGCTCGGCGTAGATGCAGTCGCCCTTTTCGACCTTATACTGCTTGCCGCCGGTTACGATAATAGCGTACATTTGGGTAATCCTTCCTTTATTACGGACTCGCTACGGCAGGCGGGGAGTTTCGGGCATACCAAAACGCCCGCTTATGTACCTGTCATACGCGGCCTTAGTATGATACCACAAGATTTGGGCTGTGTCAACATTTTTCTGCGGGTATTTTGATGCGCCGGTATTCTACGGGACGGGCGCGTCAATTTTGCCCGCTTATCATAATGCAAACACGGATCTGTATACATATTATAGCATAATATCGGCGCAAAGCAAGCCCGCAAAGCCGCGTTGAACGGGCCTTGCGGGCTGCTTTGTTATTTTCTCTCAGCCGAGGCTGTCAGCGGGCGGTTCTTCTCTTTGCCCGCAGGCGGCTCTGTCCACCGAGGCCTCGCCGGCCACATAGCCCACCGCCGAAGCGACAGCTCCGATGATGGCCACTATCTGGGTGGCGTTGTCCGGCTCGCCGCACAGAGCGGTCAGCACACAGCCGACCACCGCGCCGAGGGATATCCACAGCTTGCGGCTGGACAGCTTATTCCGTAACGTCTTCATCGCTTGTGTCCTCCCCATCCTTGGGCATATGCTTTGTCTTGCAGTTTTTGATGGAGGCAAGGGCGATTATCTCCGCTCCCCAGAAGGAGAACCAGGCCGTGGTAAGCGTGGGAGAAAGCTCGATGCCCGTGGTAAAATGGGCTATGATCGCGGTGACGGCATACGCTATGACCGCTGTGACGGCGGCAATGAGCACGATGTTGCTCACCTTTTTCAGCTTCTTTTTCATGGTCACTCCTCCGTCAGGTGGTCGGCGGCCTGCTCGTTGAGAAACCGGAGATAGGCCGCCTTGGCTTTGCTGTATTCCTCCTTGGCGTCCTTCAGCTCGCCGTTGGTCTTGCCCCGCTCAATGGCCACGGCGGTAGCGTAGGACAGCTTGCTGACCGCCATGGTCATCTGCAGGTTGAGCAGGCTCTCCCGGCGGCGGAGGACGGCACGCTCCTCGGCGTGGCTGTCCCGCTTTTTCTGGCCGCGCTGGAGGTAGTAGATGGCCAGCACCAGCACCACCGACTCGAAAAGCGTGGTCGCGATATACTGCCACATCACTGGCTTACCTCCCTGAGAGCGGCCAGAGTTTTCGCGCCGGCGACGGCATCCGTCTCGAGGCACATATCCCTCTGGAAGGAGCGGAGCGCGGCGGCGGTATTGCCGCCGAAGTCGCCGTCCACGGCGCAGTCGTAGCCCGCCCAGTCGAGTATCCACTGCATAGCACGGACACTTTCGCCTTCGCTGCCGATGCGCAGAGTGGACGCGCCCAGCTTATATGGACAGCTTTTCTTCTGGCCGCCGTGGGTGGACACGGTGATGTTCCTTCCGCCGGTGTTTTTCCAGAAATAACGTATAGGGCGGGTATCCACATGGATGAAATTTCCGGCGCTGCCGGTATAGCAGCCGACGCCGGTGAATCCAACCTCCTGAGCCAGCTTCGCCGCCTGAGCCGGAGTCATGCCGCTGACCGCGATATCAGCCGCCTTACCGTTTGTGTTGAGATGATAGGAGGAGGAAGCGCCGCCCACCACTCTGTTATGAAAGGCACAGCGATTGCCGCTGTTGACGGTTATGGTGCCGCCCGCCCGATTTCTCAGGATCTGCAGCTTGCGCGCGAGCTTTGAGTCCACTCTTGTCACGACGCAGCCGCAGGTCTTTCCTTTGCAGTCAAACTCCGCGGACTTGAAATTTCTTGTCAGCCGGACGCTTTTTCCTCTGGTATATTTTATCACTGCCATAATGGCAATCCTCTCTTTCTTTTGGTGAGAGTTAAGGCAATACCGCATAATTCTAAGTGCGATATTGCGCAGTCAGATTTTTCGTCAGACGATGCAAAAAGCGGAGCCAATACTTTTTGTATTGGCGAGCATTTTTGTGAAGTATGACGAAAAAGATGCAAGCAAGATTGCGCTTAAGTGCTTGCACGTAAATTGTGCGGTGTTGCCTTATATTTATTCCAGCCATATCCGGTCTGCGGTTATGGTCTGGTTGTTGGCCTTTCCGCCGCCCTTGTACAGGAATATTCCCGCGTAATATTCTCCCTGCCAGTCGGCCAGCGGCAGCTCGAGAACACCGGAGCTGTTCGTCGTAAGCTCAACTTCATCGGAGCATTTCACATAGCTCACGTCGTACAGCGAGCTGCCGAGCGTATCCCACAGGCACAGACGGATATTTCCGTTCTGATAATCGCAGGCGTAGGAGCAGCACAGCTTGCTGTACCCGGTCATATCCACCAGCGTCTGGGAGACGCAGTGGATACGGCGGGGATTGGACATACCCGAGGTGCTGTTCAGAGTGAATTTAAGGTACCCGTCGGCATATTCAAAGGTACCGGTATTATTATAGGTTCTGAAGGTGCGGGCAAATGTCACCGGAGAGCTGCCACGGTCGTAGAGGTAAAAGCGTTTATCTCCCGCGCCTGAAGCCAGCAGCGAGCGGCGTCTTAGCAGCAGACTCACCGGACATCACCGCCCAACTGTGCGGCCACTTCGTCTCTGTATTCGGCGGGCACCTGTTCAAGGTTGATCCGGCCTATCCTGACCTGCATGGAGAGGAATTTTATCTTCATATTTCCACCCCCAGCATTTCCAGCAGCAGAAGCTCCACTGCCTCGAGGCGCTCTTCGACAGTGGGAGCACCGTCCTCTGCCGGAACATAATTCCACCGGCGGCAGATACCGGCCTCATTCTCCTCCCACACAAAGCCCGCCGGAACATATCCCTCGGGCGGCTGGGCAGGATTCTCCGTCACCGGCCTGAAGCCGCTGGCCGTCAGCAGCACCCGGTCGGTGGTTACCGTTACGCCGCCTTTTTTATTCTCTATCGGGAAATCAGGGCCGTGGAGCCTCAGTGCTCCGCCGACCAGTTTGCCGTATTTCTGTTTCATGGTTTACACTCCCTGAGTTTTCTTTACTATGCACCGGCCGCGGAGAATGGATATTTCCCATGTCTCTCCGCTGACGGCGTCGGTGATGCTGTCGCCGGTGACGGAGAGACCGCTGAGAGTGATATCCGCGTCGGCGACGAAGGTGACCACAAAGTGGCTGCCGTATTCCGGGCACACTGTTTCGCTGTCCGCCGACAGACTGAGGGCATCTGAAAGGGTGAGCGCATACAGCTTATTGTCCTCCGGGACGCCGCCAGAAAAGGAATTGAGCGCCTCATAGGTCAGCCCGGCCAGCGCCGCGGCAAGCTGAGGCTCGGTGCCGGAATAACCGGCATCGCAGGCGGTCTGATAGGCCGATTTGCCGGCGTCACCCTTTTCGCCCTGAGGGCCTTGAGGGCCGGTCTCGCCGGTATCGCCTTTCTCTCCCTGAGGGCCTTGAGGGCCGGTCTCGCCGGTGTCGCCCTTTTCGCCCTGAGGGCCAGCGGGGCCGGGTTCGCCGGTGTCGCCCTTCTCTCCCTGAGAGCCTGCCGGGCCGGTCTCGCCGGTGTTGCCTTTCTCTCCCTGAGGGCCTTGAGGGCCGGTGTCGCCGGTGTCGCCCTTTTCGCCCTGAGGGCCTTGAGGGCCGGGTTCGCCGGTGTCACCCTTTTCGCCCTGAGGGCCTTGAGGGCCGGGTTCGCCGGTGTCGCCTTTTTCGCCCTGAGGGCCTTGTGGGCCGGTCTCTCCGGTGTCGCCTTTTTCGCCCTGAGGGCCAGCGGGGCCGGGTTCGCCGGTGTCGCCCT
>JAZSQO010000085.1:0-26986 GCA_045538015.1 Acutalibacteraceae bacterium
AAAAAGCGGAACCAATACTTTGGTGTAAACATTTGAATCGCAAGCGCTTCAAATGGGTGAGCATTTTTGTGAAGTATGACGGAAAAGATGCAAGCAAGATCGTGCTTAAGTTCTAAAACGGGAATTGTGCGGTGTTGCCTTAATCTTCCCGGTCGCCCGGGCGCTTGTATGCTTGTATTATAACGCCGGGCGTTTTCCTTGTAAAGCCGCGTATCGCGTGGTAGAATGATACCGTGATTGCAAAACACCACAGCCGAAAGGACGGTCAGGCTCTATGGGCGTCATGAAAAAAGGACGGCGAAAAATAACCGTCAGAGACAAATTATACATCTGGTTCATCGAGCCGGACGACGGCGGACTCCTTTCTCTCAATATTCTTTCCGATTGCAAGACCATTGTGCTCTCCTGCCCTCTCTCCTCCGGCGCTACCTATGTTATCGCCAAAGGCGCGCTGTTTCAGGGAAGGAAAACCAATGGTCTCTGGCACCGATATCCGCTGCCTTTCCCTATTCCCGAAGCCATCACGCCCAAGTTCGTTTCCGATATTATCCTCTGGGCCACCGAAGGCGACCATGCCGAGGAGATAAGCTGGGACGGAAAGCCGTTGTGATGAGTCCGCTTCAAGCTCCGAAGAGAACGGAACCGGCATAATTTCAACTGCACTGGAGTGATCCAATGAATATAAACGCCCTTGAGGCACATCAGATAATCGGCGACTGCCCAAGATTCGCCTCTCCCTTTCGCGAGCCGTGCGGTTATTACATCTTTTCCGCTGGGAACGACCGCTCCTTTGGCGAAGGGCTGACGCAGGAATACCTGCGCAGGCTGACATACTTCAAGGAGAACGCGGACTCCCTTATCCGACAGGCCTTTTCTCCGGAGTTTTTCAATTTCTACGGCGTTGACCGTGCCCTCATCTCGTCTCCGGAGGAAATGTGCCGGCAATTGACCGTGGACAGCTTTGCGCTTAACGCTGACGACAACACGGTCGCCTGCTGCCTGACCAGCTCCCGGTTCATGGCCGGTCATTATATCGAGTGCGTCTGGAACGATGTCTGGGAATTGACCGATTCGGGCATCTGCTGAGACTCCGAAGGCGGTACCTCTTGACATTTCCCACGCGCCATGTTATATTATGAACAAATTGTGAACAGCCCGTTCATGGGCATCATGTGTATCGGGAAAAGGAGGCCACCGTTATGAAAAACCGCTTGCTTCGTCTTTGGGCTGTCTCTCTGCTGCTCGCTCTCGTATTCACCCTCTCGGCCTGTTCGGCCTCCGCGGAAAAGCTCGAACAAAAACTGGGCGTATCCTTTGACAATATTGTGTGTCAATATTCCTACGGCGCGATGTGGAGTTACGATGTTTATGACGGCTACGCCACCAACATTACCATATACGCCGACAACACCGTGCGGCTGTGGACCAGCGCAAGCCGTGCCGACAGCGAGCCGCTGGCCGAATGCACCGCCCGGATAACCGAGGAGCAGAAACAGGCTCTGGTTGACGCCATAAGAAAAAACAATCTGTTTGCCCTTTCCGACTGCAGCAACTACAGCGTTATGGACGGCAGCTGGAGGTATATCACTTTTTACGATGCCGATGGAAGCGAGGTGCATCAATGCGGCGGTTCCAATCCCTCCAACCGCAGATTCCACGCGGTGCTGAGACTGATTCGCGAATATTTCCCCGGCAGCGGTGAGCTTCTTGAGGGTCTGGAGGATGAGACACTGTTCAATGTGACCGTAAACCGACTCTTCGACAAGCTCCTGGAGTACCACGATGATCCCTTCCTTCGCGAAATGTCATGCGCAAAGCGAGTCTTTTCCTTCCGGCTCGGCTATTACACCGTACCGCATGACGAGTCCGGACACGAAATTTCCTACGAGGAAGTGTACACCCTGCTCCCGGACAGCAAGCTCATCGCCGGAGTCATGGCCTATGGAAATATCGGCGAGAACGAGTATGTCGTGAAGGAGGTCTCCGAAACCTACGATCTGAAGCAATATCAGCTGTACAAACTCATCAACATTTTCACGGAGCATTGCAAATCCGGATACCTCGAATTCGCAGACTACTATTCTTCTTTACCCTTGTGGCCGATGCTGGAAGACACCGAGAGATACGGCACCATCACCCTCTATGACGAAGAGGGTCAGCCTTCCAACATCTTCTATCCCCAATCCGAGGAATATTCTCCGGATTTCAGCACCGAGCTTACCATTGCTCTGGAAAAGGAAATCTACAGGCTGTTCCCGGATATTCCGATCTCCGAGCTGAGGGACACGGCGGTGAGTCTTGTCGCCGCGGAGCTGCCCGCAGCAGTCGAGCCGGTCGATCTGGTTGAATAGCAATGCGAAAACAAATGGTACAAAGCAATGAACAAAGAAGACATAGAATTTATCCGGAAGCTGATCTATGACCGATCAAAGGAAGAGGTCATAGAGGAGATCGGCCGGGTCACCGACAGCCGTGTGTTGTATGTCTATATGTACAATTACAACTGGGACGACGGACTGGACATCCCCCGGGCAATTCTGTCAAACGGAAATTGCGATATCAGCACTGCCCTGCACGCGTTTTACCTCGCGGAGGGCGAAAGATACCTTTGCGGCAGAGATGCGCTGGAAAAAGATGAACCAGACGAGTGGTTTGTGTTTATCCGCAATCTGCACAGCAGGATCACGCGCGGAGATTTCATAAAAAGCGACACGCTATTCGAGCCGCCGCTGAGTAAAGTCCAGCTGTATAAGATAAACAAGCTCTTATCGGCGGAGGAAGCGATATTCACCCAACCCTTCGGCCGGGTTGATCTGAACATCACCGTGTAGTCATTTTGAGCGGCCGGGATTTCCTCGACAGCTCTTTTCGCATAACAGCAAAATCGCCGCCGGAGCCGATTCCGACGGCGATTGTTCTTTTGAAAAAGGCATGGCGCTGTTCGGTTGTTCACGCTGTGTTCCGGTCTTTTTTTCTAAGCAGCAGACCCTTTCTCTCCGTCTTGCCGACTGCATAACCCCAGCTTTCCTTGTACACACCGGCAGGGATTATCGAAAAAGGCTCCGTCGACGGGGCTTTGCCACGCTCTATCTCCCCCGGCTCCCGCGCTCCAAAGGAGCACTCCCAGCGGGTCTGGATGCAGCTCAGGTTCTCCCGGCTCCACATTCCGAGCGCCAGCTCCTGCAGCTGCTCGATTTTCTTTTGCTCTGAGACACTTTCGTCGTCCCCGCAGCTCATCAGGTCACTCTCCGGAACGATCAGTGAAAAGGAAAAGAAATCATCCTCTGCCTCGTTGTTTATGAATAATCTTACCTCCGAAAAGCCTTCCCAATCAAACAGCATCTGCTTGTAGCCGCCGGAATAATGCTCCGTATAGCCAAGGCTGAAGTTCCTCTCCAGCTGCTGCCGGTTCCAGACGATTATGTCCTCGAGGGAATCGTCCCCCGAACGCCAGTACCCGCTTTTGTACGTCAGACCACAGTCGATCAGGCCACGCACAAAGCTTTCTGCTGCCGCAGCGGAGACCGCGCTCTTTTCATACGCAAATTCAATGGAAAAATACGCCGGCGCAGTCGTTCACCTCCGTTATCTGTTTCTCTTTCCGAACTGAGCAGCCAACCGGTTAATCTCGGCAAAAGCAGAGCGGCTCTTTATTCTGATTCTGTTATGGCCCTTATGCTTTCTTTAAAAATTTGTGCATCAAGCTTTTTCAAATTGATTGAGTAAAACTTAAAGTTGCCTTTCTTTTTTATGACAATCAACTCTTCGGGAATTTTATCCAGGAGTTGCTTTATTATATAGTTGCTCTTTTTGGTGGTTTTCTGAAGCTCCATCATGGATATTCCCTTTTCGCTAAACAGCGCTGCCTGGATCAGATAGCTATATATCTCCAACAGCTTGGCCTCGACGCAATGTTCTTCAACCGCCTTTTCGTATTTCCCCCAAATCGCTAACTTCTCCTGCAGCGACCTTTTCAGCTCTTCCATCGAAGTTAAAATCATTTTTAGCTGCATTAACAGAAACGGAGTCAAATCGCCGAGATTCCGCTGGTCATTACAGGTCTTAAACGCTTTATAATACGCACTGATGTTCTCCTTTATTGTTTCTGATATCCTAAAAGAAATCAGCGGCGACAAAACCCTTGAAATCCCGTAGCTTAAAATAAATCTGCCCAGCCTGCCGTTTCCGTCATAGAAAGGATGGATATATTCAACAAGATAATGAAAAATACAGATTCTGAACAATTCTTCTATGGTTTCATCGTTTAATATCTGTAAAGCACAACCGACAGCTTCTATTATCTTGCTTTCCGGCGTTACGCCGACATGAATGATTTTATCTGTTTCGCTGTGAACAGAAACCGGGCCCTTTCTAAAAATTGTTCCATCCGGTTTGTTGTTCGGATCCTCATGAATCACTTCTTCGAGGAACACTTCGTCATAAATCTCCCTGAGGTCTTCGCAGCATTGTATAGATATAGGCTCATTTTTTATAAGCTTAAGGTATTTATTCACCAGCCCTATAAACCGCTGATGTTTTCCTCGGGTTTTTGATTGCATCTCCAATATATCCAGAGCTTCCCCTATCTCTTTTCTGCTGCTGTGGACTCCCTCAATTTTATTTGTTATTACTATTTCGTCTATTAAACATTTTCTTGAGTATTGTTGTATTGCCACTCCGGGGAGACTATCACATAGCCTATCTATATCCTTGTCTAATTTGGCAATCTTGTATGCCAAAGTCATTACCTCTGTATTCTGCAAAAAGAACGCCTGGTTCTCTCCGATTTGGAAGTTAAGCTTTATTGATTCTTCGGAGTTAAATCTGCTCAAGTACTCTTGCGCATAAATTTCGTTATCTCCATAGTACAAGCTTCTGAGCTCTTTATAAGGCACAAGAAACACCTCCATTTGGGCCGCAAGAACTATTATATCGCAAAGCAATTTAAAAATCAATTGATTTTTAAATTGCTTTTAGAGGCATGCGCAAAGCGCTTCAAAAGCCGCCCCCCATTTTCGATTAATATTCCCTCTCAAAAAGCGCTGGAACCATCTTGTATTATTATATGAGAACCAGAAATAATTAACCTCTTGAAATCGCTTTTTCGCGTGATAAAATAAAACTAATCTCATATTCTCCGGGTTATTCATCAAGCAGGGCAGGTGAATTTTATGCACCCCATCGAGAAAATCAGCAGCGCGATAATTCCGCCATATCCTTTGATCGATATACGCACTGATAGGGAGCACTTTATTTTCCAATTTCAGAGATTCGATGATAATCAGACCGATTACTCCATAAAGGCAGGCGGACTGACCGGCTGCTTTGCTGTTGAATACCAATGCGAAGGCATTGAGAGCAGCTTTGAATGCGACATCACGATGGGCAATGTTTATGACTTCTATATCTCCCTGCGCAAAGCCTACGAAGGGATCAATAAACGCGGTGCCTCGGCCTCTCTCAGGAATTACGGAGAAGCGGAAAACCGAACCGGATTGACAATTAATTTCGACGGCAAGGGGCGCTGCTGTATCGAGGGCCGTTTCAGCAACAAATTTTCTCAGCACAGAAGCGGGATCTATCTGTCTTTTGACGCCGATCAGAGCTATATTCCGGAAATACTGGGGACAATGAAACGTTTTTTCGATGAATCCGCGCGGATCCAGGGACACAGCAGCTTCTATTGATGCCCATCCATAGAAAACATCAAGCGGGCAAAGCAATTACTGATGGCAAAACACTCTTCCTATCCGGGACGCTCGCCACCAACAGCAAGGAGGAAAAGTATATGGCGCTGGATCATAATTGCGATATCTGCGGCCGCCCGATCGGCTATGAAGGCATCTGCTGGAAATGCAGGGCCGAGCAGGAGCGCAAAGAGGCACTGGGCTTAACAGCGGCGCAGATACAAGAAAAGCAGGCATATCTGATCGAGCATTTGCAGGAGCTTGAGAGAAGAGACAACCCGGCAGAGACTCACTTTTGGGATTGTCTTTCTTATCACGGCGTGATCTCAGCCGATCTGCAGCGGGCCGCCGTAAAGGCAAAGGTCCTTCGTCCGGCAGAACTGTATTATCAGGCGCCGGAGGATGTCCGGGACGAGTTGATCCGGCTCCTGAGATCCGCCGAAGACGCCCTGACGGCCTCATGGCTGATGTCCTGCCTTGCAATGCAGGGAGACGACGCGGCTCTGGATGCCCTCTGCGAACTGAAAAGGCATCCTATGGCGTGGAGAAAGGGTTTATACGCCGACCCGGACATCTACGCGCAACGAGGCGGCTGGACCTTTGACGAGTCCGGCAGACGGCTGCTTATAAATTATCCGAAGTGCCGCAGCGTCGAAAAAAAGAGCACCGGTGATACGGCGGTCATTATCGGAAAAACCAGAACTGACCACTGCCCTCACTGCGGCGGAAATTTGGTTGATATTTTAAGTGTGGACGGAAGCGATAAACGGCTGTCCTTTCTCGGCGTGAGCGGTAAAATAACAGCCACCTGCTGTCCCAATTGCGTGACGTATACCGCATCGGCCTACAGCCGGTTTACACCGGACGGCTCCGGCAAGGCCTGCTTCCCTTACGAGGGATTATCGGAAAACGAAAGCAACTTCATGTCCGAGGAGGATTATGAGCAGCTGGCGGCCAACGGTCTGGAGCTTGGCGACGAGGAAAGGCCGCTGTTTTACGGTGCCAACGACTGGGAAGCGGTCACCATCGGCGGATTTGCCCATTGGATTCAGGATTGTGCAATCACAAAGTGTCCCGACTGCGGAAAGCCCATGCGATATCTGGCGCAGCTCAGCTGGGAAAGCATTGCCAATGATTATCTGGAAGGCACGCTTTACGTTGAAATATGTCCCGATTGCGGAGTGGCATCCATGCACCACCAGCAGACCTGATCTTTCATTTGCGGGCCGCGCGGTCCGGCGCACAGTCCCCAGCGATTGCAGCAGCAAAGCCGGAATGTTTTTCTGCATTCCGGCTTTTTTGTTTGCCAGACAAGTATAATCCCACCTTTGCGACAGATAATAACCCCGAAATCTGTAAACAAAGGAGACTTCTTCATATATGAAAGCAACCGGAATTGTACGCCGCATTGACGACCTGGGCCGCGTGGTCATTCCCAAGGAGATCCGCCGCACCATGCGCATCAGAGAGGGCGACCCGTCACAGACGATATTGATACCGTGGGAGAGGTTTTGCTTTGCTATGCTTGAGCTGGGGAAACGTCAGGGCTGGGCGTAGGGTACATAGCGAGGAGGAAAGATGATAGAAGAAACAGAGCCGGACTCGTGCGAGTTCGGCTCTGTTGGTGTGTTATGATATTATTGAATCAATCTATCCCTCGATAGCCGTGTTTTTCGGCATTGCCAAGCAAATACAGAAATGCAAACGCAGGGATTCTCAGCAGTTCGTGTCCGTCAGGAGCATTGTGAACACCGAAATCGCTTGCCGACTTGGTCACGATAATGGCTGCCGATGATTCTTCGCACAGTTCAATGATGGCATCGTCATCGGGAATAGGTGCACCCTCGCGATATTTTACCTCGATAAGGATATTCCTGATGTTAGGATAATCAACTACAATGTCGATTTCCTTGTTCTTCTTACCGCCTCGGAAATAACCTACCGATGTTGCAAATTGATAATAGAACGATGCAACATGCTTATATACTGCCGTTTCAACAACCTTTCCCATGCCAACAGGGTCGGTTACAATGGAATCATCCATCAGCACGGCATTACGAATGGCTGCGTCGGCGATGTATATCTTCGGTCTGGCTTTCAGCACCTTTTTGCCAGCCATATCAACCGGCCAGCTCTGATAAATAAGATTTGCGCTTTCAAGGAACTGAATATAATTTTCTACCGTTGTTCGCGAAACGCCATTGAGTTCCTTGGTTATCGCCTCAATGGAAACAATTTCTGATGAGACATTGCAAAGGTATATGAAAATTCGCTCCAGCTCGGTTGCGTTGCGTATGTTGTACAAGGACGGCAAATCTCGCTTAAGTACCTTATCTACAACATCCTCGCGCATTATCTGCTGTGCCAGAACATCATTGTCGGCAAGCGCCAGTTCAGGGAAACCGCCCACCATAAGATATCTCGTAAAGTGATGCTGTACCTTGGATAGCTGAAGCATTATCTGCTGACGCTCAATTTGAGTCTTGTGTAATAGCGAAGTAGCCTTCAGATTTTCCGGTATATCGGGGCGATCGACACCGATAAGTTCGCAATATTCATAGAAGGATAATGTCGGAACCTGAATTACCGACCATCTGCCAGCGCCGCTCTCTCGACTGCCCTTCATCAGCGCAGGACTTGCCGAGCCTGTTGCCACAACTTTTGTGTCCGGCTGGGTGTCATAGATGGTTTTCAGCCAGAGATCCCAATCTTGTGCGTATTGTATTTCGTCGAAAAAGTAATAGCAATCCTGTTCGGCATAGATGTTTTCATGGTAGCATTCCAGTACATCCTGAAATTGAGCGAGCTTGAGTATGGGGTGATCCATAGATATAAACAGAATTTTCTGCGGAGCCACACCCGAATTAAGAAGCGCTTCAATCATCTGGTACTGTATAGTGGTCTTACCAACACGACGCGTACCGGTAAGAACCACAGTTCTGCGAATATCCTTTTCGTTCAGACGCTTCATCGCCTCATGGAATGCAAATCTTTTGTAAGCCTGGGTCATCTTAGGGTTGACCACGCCTGTTTTCCACCATGGGTTATAGGCCGCCAGCACCTTCATGATGCCCTCTTTTGAAATAATTGCCATAATCTAGTTCACCAACCTTTGAGGATATTATAGCCCTAAAATCAATTTTAGTCAAGAAAGATTGCAAGTATACTTATAATCTTTTGTGGGTAAAATTGATTTTTGATGTCGAAAATGCAAATTATGGATTTGTCGATTCGAAGAGTGCACCTCAACGGACAGACAAAACCGGGAGCGCCTGCGAAATGGCTCTCCCGTTTTGTGTTTATTCGGAATATTCGTCTATATTCTCCCGCAGAAAACGCTCGTACTCCCATTCCGGTCCTTCGAACAACAGCTGAAGCAGCGCCTGCTGCAGTTCAGGCTTCTTCATTTGGTGAACGTGAGAGATGAGCAATTCTTCCATTTTCTCACGCCATGCATCTGCTTCTTCCTCTGCCTCCATCACCTCTGTGTAATATGTCTGTGCTTCCTCTGAAAAAGCCGCAAAATACAGCGCAACCATGTGTTTGCAGACGATACGTTTTCCGTTTGCGCGAGGGCAGTCGCAGCTTGATGACCGCGGGTGAGCGAGGTTGATAGTTACATGATATGTATTCTGTCCGCTGCCCGAAACCTCACCGCTGAAGGCGTTCTCGTCGAGCTTCTTCCTTTTGATAACCCGCTTGCCTTGGTAATATTCATATCCACGCCATGCAGATGCGCTGCTGGCAAGGTCTATCAGTCCCATTTTGAAACCCTCCCATGAAGTCAGGCATAGATCCGCTATCATCGGCGTTTCGTCAATAATCCATTATTTCTTTCTGCCGCTCATAAAACAGCAGTTCTTTATCTCTCACCACTTCTGATGCACTATATTTCAGTGCGAATTGAGGGTTATGTTTCTCAGATTACCGATTCTTTTCTTTATAATCGTAAACCACGGATGTTTTATATGCGGAAGCTCTCTCGGCAAGATCAGAGCCTTCTGTGGTATGCAGTACCAACTCCAACCATCCCCCTGTCCTCAAAGCGTTGTGACCTAGATTTTTGACATCAGGAAGCCAAATGTCGCAAAGGGTGTCACAATTATAAAATGCCAGCTGACCAATGGCTGTGATTCCTTCCGGCAGGACCACTTTTGTAATTTTATTTCGGACGTCGCGATTTTTGATACGGCTCTGGTCAGGAGAAAAGGCTCTTTCGCCGATGGCTGAAACCGTGTTTTTTCCGATCCGGGCAGGGACTACCACCTCGGTATCCTGGCCCTTGTAGCTGGTAATCATGAGGGTACCGTCCTCCAACTTCTGGTAACCCCAGATCTTTTTCAGGGCAGAAACAGAATTGGGATCTTCCGTCAATTCCCGCATCTGCTTGGCTTCTATTCTTGCTTCCTCCGCCACCACATCCACAGTACGGTTACGGTAATCCATGAGCCATGCGGCTATTTCTAATTTCTGGTGTTCGGTTGCAAACTGAATCCATTCCATAAAGTCTTCTGGCTTCTTATGCCAGCCCAGCTCCACCATGCGAGACAGCGCAGGAACGCATTCCAAAAGAATTGCTTTCTGCACAGCAAGTTGTCTTTTTCCCTTATTCTGTTCCACCTTGGAAAGGTCCATATACTCTACAGCAAATTCCAGTGATGCGCTGTCCCATTTCAGTTTCTCGAAAGCAGGTGCCGTCAAGACCAGCTTTTTACCGGCGGCTTCCGCCAGTCTGTGAAAGCGGGCAAGAACCGGCAGCAGCTGCTCAGCATCGAGTAAGGAAAGATCATCCACATAGTCCATCCAATAAACACAGGGAGTCCCGCTGGTCAGGATATTCAGATAGGTTCCGGCATAGTTTGGCTCCTCACTGCAATCACCACGGCTATTGTGAAAATAATATCCGGGCGGGGTCTGATCCAGATTGACACCCATCTTAATCAGCTCATCGGCGAATTCCGGGTCACCGAACATCAATGCTGTATACAGAATCTCGTCAACAGATGCTTTCAATTCCGGGTGCTCCATCAGAAATTTGACCACCTCCAGTTTCTCGTCCAGAACCAGCGTGCTTTCGCTCATCAGGTAACGTCTGAAAAAACGAAAACCGGAGGAGGTTCCGCCTTTCCAATACATCCCGTATTTCCGGTTCCACGCGCCATCGTAGGGGTACCAGAATGTTGCACCGTAGCTTGCCAGTAGTTCTACAAAGGCAACACCTCGGTTCTCGACTGCGATACCCAATGCATTTGCCATACATTCGAATGGCTGGTAGCTGTCCAAAACTTCTTTCAATTCTTCGAGGCTTCCATTTTTCGTTGTTTCCTCTAGCAGCTTCACTTTTGGGGGTTCGCTCAGTTTTTTCATACTGTCTTCTCCTTAACGCATTCTTATTTATTTGAAATATATCAGTTTGTCAATCTTCCAATGTCAGGTTTTCCAATTCCCGGATAATCTCCTTCTGCCGCTCATAGAACAGCAGTTCCTTGTTGTGGTTGAAATATTCCTTGCAGCCGTAGCGGCTGATGAAACGGGCACCGTAATAACTGATAGTCAGCTCGGTGACGAGAATCAGCATTTCCTGTCCCTCGTCGTAAACCTCCTCGCAGAAAACAAACGCATTGCTGAGGCATTTGCCTGCATCATCCGCCTGCTTTTTCAGAACCTTAGTGCGCTTGTCAAACTCCGCTTTCAGCAGTTTGAAGGCTTCTGTGCCGTCTGCAGGAGATTTCTCCGCCAGTACAGCAAACATTTCTTCCAATGCGGCAATGGCACTGTGACAGGCATATTCGGCATCCGAGGAGAGCGTAGATGCCAGTTTCCCGTTTTGGATCTTCTGTTTCAGGTTTTCTATCTGTTTCTGAACTGCAGCAGACGCTTCTGCCTTTGGATTAACTAAGTCCATTTTTACTATCTTCAAAGAGGTAAGCAGTTCGGTAAGAGCCAGTTCCATCAGGCAGACAGCCTTCAGTTCCTCGGTAATGCCGTCCAGCAGCAGGCCGAGAAGAGCCAGCCGCTCGTCAAATTTTGCAGCTTTAGCTCTGGATTTGATCTCCTCGGGGGCTTTGCCGGCAAGAATTTTGTCCACCTGATAGTCGGACTTGTACTTATTGAAGAGATCGTAATATATGGCAAATTCCTTTGCAATCTTCCGGTTCTGCAGGTACTGCGCAACCAGCTTCTCATCAATAGCTATACCGTGCTGCTCGTATAGCTTCATCATATCGGAAAGATCGCTCCAGCCGCGGGCAGTGACAAAGCTCTTTCCGTCCACGGTGGTCTCAATTTTGTAAAAGTCGGATTTCTTTATATCCAGATATGTCGTGATGGCGGCATGAACGCCTTTTTTGTAGGCATATTCCTTCCACACATTGTAATCCGGCTCGACATCAATACGCTTGAGGCGATCCCATGTAACAATATCGAACTCACGGACAGAATTATTGTACTCCGGCGGATTGCCTGCGGTCACAACAATCCAGCCAGCCGGAACACGATGTCTGCCGAATATTTTGTACTGCAGAAACTGCAGCATGGCAGGGGCGAGTGTCTCCGAGACACAGTTGATCTCATCAAGGAACAGAATCCCTTCTTTAAGACCGGTGTTTTCCATCATGTCATAAACAGATGCGATGATTTCTGACATGGTGTATTCCGAAACACTGTACTCCTGTCCGCCGTAGTTTTTCTTCTCGATAAACGGCAGACCAAGCGCGCTCTGGCGTGTGTGATGTGTCATGGAATAGCTGACCAGTCCAACGCCAAGTTCGCTGGCGACCTGCTCCATTATGGCGGTTTTGCCGATGCCCGGAGGACCCATCAGAAAGATAGGTCGCTGCCGCTCAATGGGAATGAGGTAGTTACCAAAAGAATCTTTGGTAAAATACGCCTTCATGGCGTTCTGAATCTGTTCTTTGGCTTGTTTTATGTTCATTGTTCAGACTTCACTTTCTTTCGTTCTATAGCCCTTATGTAATTACCTGAACGGGTTCTGAGAGCTTTCACAAGATCATTTCCCTGTTCTGCCAACTTGCTTATCTCGTTATGAGCAAGTTGTTGTTTTAATAATGCATGTATCAGACGGTTTCGTTCTTCTTTCCACGAAAGCACATTATCCAGCAGATCGTCGGAGAAATACTTACGAAGAACGTCTTTCTTGTTTTCTGCACGTTTCTTTATGTATCGAATTTTTGAATCAATATTGGGCTCCCGGCCTTTACGACTTTTGATATAGGCTTCCCATTGGTCTGCATGACGAAGAATTGATTCGGTTCGATCTTCCATAATCGCATATTCTATAAACATGGCCTCCAGATTAAAGCCGTTCGCAAGGGCGCGATTGAGCCGTCTGAACTGTTCTTTGTAGTTTTCATATTTCAGTTGATTTTCAGCAGTAATTTCGGGCATTGTATTTCCTCCAATCATTCCGCCACGAAGGGGATGCCCTGTTCTTTGGCGTAGGCTTCCGCATAGCTGCCCGCCGGGGCGTGGATGGTGAGGTTTGAGCATAAACCAAACGCACAGACTCCGATATTGGTTGTGGTACTTGGTATATCAACACGAATCAAGTTACTGCAGCCATCAAACGCAAATTCCTCGATACTTGTTACGCTATCGGGAATATGTACTGCTGTGATACTTACGCAATTCATAAATGCCTCTGAGCCGATGCTTTTCACACCATCTGGAATAAGAACATTTCCACCGTTGCCTACGTATAGCAGTACACTGTCATTCTCCAAAACAAACTGTCTTCCCGCTTTTTCATTGAACTGTTTTTCGGTGATAATCTCGATTCCCAGTTCATTTGCTTTCTGACTCTTTTCACTATTTGAAGAAGCATCATTCATAATGAGATAATCAACTTTTGAGGACAATGAAGCAGCGAGTTTACCGCCTTTCTCCGTAATGAATTCCTTGAGTTCAGTGCGGTTATTGAATGTTTCCAGATCTCCGGTGACAACAAAAACCAATTCATTGATGTCCTCTTTTCCCTGACGCATGACCTTTCTCTCGGCAATATTATCCTCCGCGGCTTCTTTCCTTTTCTTTGCGCGGCTTTTTTCTCCGGCACTGATCTTCGTTGCGCTGTAGGCAACCATCAGTGATATGGCCTCCGTGTTTCCGCTGTTTTGTGCCGCCTCAAGATATGTCGGCGCATCTTTTGCGGGGATCAGTTTTTCTATGCACATCATAGAAAGCAGCGCAGTATTGGATACCGCGATATCAACCAGTTTTGCGGCATTACTTTTTATGTATTTTCTGTGTCCTTCACTACGCAAGTCCGTATTGCTGCCGCCATTCTCCGCATAACACAGCGCGGCATACGATCTGAACATCAGTGGGAGAATTGATATATCCTCGATCGCAATTCGCAGTTTTGGAGAATTCAAGTCAAACGCATCTTTTGCGATTTCGGTGACACTTGTGGGAATATCCAATCTTTCCAGATTGCAGCAGCCGGTAAAGGTCTGACTTTCAATACTCGTTACCCCCTCTGAAATTGCAAGCGCTCTCAGATTTTTGCAGTCGCTGAAAGCTGCTGCGCCTACACGAGTTACCCCGTTTGGAATAACAAGCGTACTCAGATTTCTGCAGCCGCTGAAGGCCTCTGCACCTATACTAGTTACCGATTCGGGGATTGAGATGCGTTCTATCCTGTCATTATGGTTTGGGAAATAAAAAGCACCGTTACAGATTGCTGTAACACCCTCCGGAATAATTGCGTGAGAATTGTTACCGCAATATTTCAGCAGATAGCCGTCTACTATTAAGAAACCCTTATTATCCACAAGGCTCGTATTGATAGAGAAAGCGTCCGTTCCTATATGCAATACACTGTCCGGAATTGATATATCGTTGAGGCTGGTGCAGCCATAAAACGCATACATGCCAATTTCTGTTACGCCCTTGGGGATGACCACGCTTTTCAAACTGACGCAGCCGCGAAACGCAATGTCGCCGATACGCTCAAGGCTATCTGAAAACTCAATCTCCTCAAGATTTTTGCAATCCTCAAATGCCTGATAATCAACCGCTTTGACTCCGACTGGAAACTTTACACTCTGCAGATAGTAATTGTTGTAAAAAGCTGCCCTTCCGATTCCTTTCACTCCATCCGGAATCACTACTGCTCTATCATGTCCGGTGTACTTGGTAAGGACGCCGTTCTTGCTTATTCTGAAATCACTTGCGCTGCACATTTTTAACCCTCCTATATTTCATCTCTCTGTAATACTAACTTGATTGCCCATGGGGGCACGTCGGGGTTATTGTATTCATCGTCCACAAACACAAATGCTGTATCATAATCCGGCTTTCTTGCCGGAAATTCACCGTGGCCGTCGGTAAAGTAAATCAGACCTTTAAGGTTGATGAACTCTTTCTGCTGACGCAGCTGCTCCACATATTCAAACACCGGACGGAAATCGGTGCCGCCATGACCTCGTATCTGCATGCTCTTTATGTATTCGTCAAAATCCTTCTGGCAGGTGATCTTTGTGTCCTCTTGAATTTCCGCATCGCATTGGATAATATGCAAATTGATCCTGCTGAAGAAACTTTCGGTTGATTTGAGAATGTTGTATGTCTTCTGAACGAATTTCTGTACCAGTTCGCCGGAGGTGGAACCGGAGGTATCAATTGCGATAACAAACTCCTTGATTGCTTTGACTTCCTTGTATTCCAACGGCTCGATCAGCGGCATTTTTTCGTAAAGCTGCAGTCCGTAGGTGTAGAATATATAGTCAAACTCATCGTCATTGATTCTCATTGCCTCGCCCATGACTGCGAATTTTTTGAGAAAGGCAGTATAGTCATATCGCTCACGGTTTACCGCCTGCAGGTTCTGTGTCATTGCGCCGGGCTTGAGCCCGCGCTGCTTGCCGAAGGTCTCTAAGTCCACCTGCATTCGTTCGGAAATAGTTTGCCATGCAGCGGCAACCGCTGCGCTTTGGCTACCTTGACTGTCCTGTTTTTCTCCATCTCCCTGACCGTTACCGCTTTGAGGCAGGCCATAGGCAGCAGCCTTTTCATCATCTGTCATGTACCAGATTTCGTGATTGTCAGCATAGAACAGCGCACGTATTTCCGCCAGATGAACCGGGTCGGTTTCAATCTGTCGAAGCTGAGCGTATATTTTCTCTGCAGTAACGGTTTTCAGCTCCTGCTTCAGTACCGACAGAAACTGTGCCTGCTTCTGCTCGCGTGCTGCAGTAACAGCTTTAAGACCAAGGTCGGTTATCACATTCTCTACAGCAATGTCGCATGCCAGATCCCAGTAGGAACGATCCAGCGATGGATCCATGAACATATGCCGGAATACGCAGTGCATCACGATATGAAGATAATCGCGCACCGGGATTTCTTTTGCAGCTTTGTAGTTTTCCAGTATGTGCTTCGAATTGTAGAGGATATACTGACCATCAGTCAGCAAAGTGGAGTTATCTATGGGAAACAGTTCAAACCGGCTCAGTGCAGCATCCAGAAAACGCAGGTTGACAAGCAGCGTGTTTCTGGAAAGAATCAGCACATCTCTTGCCAGATTATTGATTTTTTCTTGTTTCTCAGCATTTATCATAATGAATTCAGCTTTCGTTGTATTTTATCAATATCTTCACGATCATAAGAACCGGCATCAACTCCGCAGGCTCTGCAGGCTCGAATAAACTCATCATTGCCGATGATCTCCTCCGACCGTGCCGCAAGGTATCGTGCGACACGGTTAATCTCGCCTTCTTTTGTATCGGTATATCCGTGATCTTCCAATGCGGCAAGCATCCAGGGTTCGTATGGCATTTTTATTCGCTCCTCATTGATAATAGCTATTGAATTATATCACTATTCAGCTTGAGAGTAAAGAAAAAGCCAATAACCATTCGCTTTTCTCATGATTTTTCGTTAACTTCAATAGCGTTTTTGATGAATTATGTTGAAAATGCGGTTGAGCTATACTATAATGATGTCACACTACTTTAACGGAGGTAGACAAGCATGGCACAACTGTCAGACCAGAGCAGATATTCTGAAATAGACAATATTATTCGAAAACTGGAGGCTCTATATCCGGAACATAAGATATTTGCTCTTGATAGCATTGACAGCACGCTCCGGGACAGGCTTGCAGCTGTGTATCAGGGTCAGAACTGCAGAACAATGGAAGAATTTCTTGGCAAGCATGGTTTCTCGCTGATATCAGGCGACGAAGTCAGAAAAATCAGAAGTTTTGTGCTGTACACCCCGGGAAATGAACCTGATGTTATTCGATCAAAGGTGGAAAGCATGGTCGACCTGCTTGAGAAGTATTATCCCGACAGAGTTATTCCACGAGGGCTTCAGCAGGATCATAAGAGTCTGGCAAATACTGTGTCCGGACTTTATCAGTGGCTTGGATACAGCGATATCGCTTCCATGTTGGAGGCTTACGGGTTCAGATATATGGCTGCATCAAGCGGTCGTCCGGAAAACGATTACGATGCGGTGATTTTTGCGCTTATTGATAAATATCGCGATTTGCCTAAGCCTAAAAATATGGGTATCCTGCTGTTCGATAACCCCGAGTATAAAAGCCAATTGAAAACACTCCAGAATAAGGCTCCTGAACTGTTCGGTATGTCACTGAAAAAATATTTTGAAGAGCTGGGCCTTTTTGAGGAAAAATCACCTGCTGCGGGCTCTGCTCCATCTTCCACAGGATCTTCTCCGGCAGCAAAGAGTACCATGCAGGATGCAGCTGTCGCAGCGCTTGAAGAGCTGTACAGGAATCTGGATCCTTCTATTTACGGAACCTTCGAGGATGCATGTCAAAAACTAGCCTCTTTTAATGTAAAAAAGAACAAAGCTGGACAGATATACATTTTCAGGGCTTTAAGTGCATCGGAACAGGTAACCGTTCCATATGGAATAAATTTCATTTCAGACGATGCGTTTGCTGGACAGACAGCCCTACAGGAGATTTCTCTTCCCGGCACAATTGAAAAGCTCGGCACGGGAGCGTTCGCAGGCTGCACCGGTCTGAAGAAAATCGTTTTTGCCGAAGGACTTAACGAAATAGGCAACAGAACATTTGAGGGATGCAATAATCTTGAGAATATTGTTCTGCCCAGGTCTCTGAAGGTCGTTGGAATCTATGCTTTCCGAAACTGCAGTTCTCTTACCGGTGTTACTTTCCATAATCCGCTGACGGTTTATGATGACAATGCTTTTGAAGGCACACAATATAAGTCGGAAACTGCAGCCGAGGCATCGGATGCGGATGATTTTGTTTATGAAGTCAACAAAAAAGGTTTTATTACCATTACAGGATACAAAGGAACGGCATCTGTTCTTGCAATACCGCAAAAAATTGAAGGAAAAACAGTTACTGCTATCGGTAAATCCGCCTTTGAGGAAAACACATATCTTCAGGAAATAACAATGTCTGACTATATAACAGATCTGCAGAACTATGCTTTCCGCGGATGCACAAATCTTAAGAAGGTCAGGTTGTCCAACAGTATCAGCAAGCTATATGCCTCAACATTCAGCGGATGCAGTAATCTTGAAAGCATAAATCTTCCGGATAACTTGACGGAAATCAAACGGGGTACTTTTTCTGACTCCCCTTTGAAGTCTCTGCATATCGGCAAATCCTTGCAGGCAATCAGCGCAGGTTTATTTTACAACGGAGAATATGATTCCTTTACCGGCAAGCGGAAATCGTGCCGTGCCATAGAGAATATAACCGTGGATCCGGATAATTCCTGTCTATCTACTGACGGAAGGTGTGTTTTTTCTGCGGACGGAACAGAGCTGTATGCTGCATTGGGGAGCATTCAGACTTATCAGGTGCCTTTCGGAGTTAAGACGATTTCCCGGGGTGCATTCGCAGAACTTCCAAGCCTGACGGATATTGTTTTTTCCGATACTCTCGAAACTATAGAAGAAAACGCTTTCGAACACACTAATCTGCGAAGTGTTCATCTTGGCCCCGGCGTCCGCTCGATCGAATCGTCCGCCTTTGCGTACTGCGAAAAGTTAGGGTCGGCTGTGTTCGAAAACGGAATCGAACACATCGGAAAGTACGCATTTTATGGATGTCCTCTGGCCTCTGTATCGCTTCCGGCGAGTGTCCGGAGTTTAGGTGCCAATTGCTTCCCGTGCTTCAGCGAATACGACGACAGCATGCGTGATTTCCGAATCGCGGAAAACAATCCCTGGCTTAACGCAGACGGTTCGGCTCTGTATCAGATGGATGGAAAAGACAAAACGCTGTCAGCGTTCTATGGTCATACATATCGACAGCATGTTTACGATTGGAGCAATATAAGCGATTTCCCCTCATACGTTGTTGCGGATGGAACTACTGTAATTGGCGAGGGAGCATTCAGAGGATCTCAGAATCTGGGCGAAGTTGTCCTTCCTTACGGTTTGAAGCGGATTGAAGACAGTGCGTTTGAAAACTGCTCCAATCTGAGTGTGGTCGACATCCCGGAAACAGTGACTTATATCGGTGCAAATGCTTTTTGCGGCTGCAATATTTCAGCTGTAAACATTCCTGAGGGTGTTCAGCGGATAGGGGAAGGCGCTTTCTCTATGGGCTGGGATTTGGGGGAGGACTATTCTCCTCTCAGACAGATAAGTGTTTCACCTGAAAACCGTTGCTTCTTCGTAAACGATAATTGCCTGTTCCGCAACGCAGACCAACCCGAACTGATAGCATATTATGGAGAAGATGAGCAGGTTGTCGTTCCGGAAAACACATCGAAGATTGATTCCCGTGCCTTCTGCAGAGCAATGGTATCGGAAGTATCGATTCCGGCAACAGTTCAGTCCATCGGAGAAAAAGCATTCCATCGCTGTCTGAGTCTCAAGCGTCTGATAATAGGCATGGCTGTTCCGGAAGACGGTATTTCCGAGGCGACCGTGTATATCCCTGAAGCCTCAGCAAATAACTTTGGTATATATGGCGTTTCGGATCGCGATCAGTTTCTTGACTGCGTCCGAGTCGATGGCAGTGGGGGTCTGTTTGATTTCGTTAAATATGACGGACTGTTCGATACAATTACCAGCCCCAAAAGTAAGGTGCTTGTCGCAACAGACCGCCTGAAATCCGCAATCGGTCTGATCCCTCATTACCATGACAGATATCTTGCATATCTGCAGGAAAACGCATGGTTCGCGGTAGAGATTGTAATAAAATATGATGATCTTAAAGGTCTTGACACATTGGCGAAACTTGGTGTATTTACAATAAACAATATTCAGAAAGTTATTGAACTGGCAAATGTCGCAGGTAAAACAGATGTGCTTGGTTATCTGATGAATTATCAGAATACTGAAATCGGGTTTGCCGACGACGAATGGAATCTGTAAAAAAAGAAAAAAGAGGATGTCCGGCTGTACGGCATCCTCTTTTTTTCTTTATTCAGTTTTCATTCGACAAACAAGTTCCACAAACAGAACCGCCTGTTTGGCGTGTCTGCTGCGCTTGGAAATTGGTTCAACAAAACTCACAACTGATCTTTCGAACACCAGCAGGCCGTCATCGTAGAGCGGAGCGATGACGTTGCACAGCTCGGCGGGCATGCAGCCGATACTGTGTCCCTTGAGCGTTCTGAGCTCAAAGTTGTTTGAGTTGTATGGGTTGTCGCAGTCACGTTCTATCTGCACGGCATCGCCGACAGATACCTTTTCTATCTGCTCGGTTCGGCCGTCGTAGCGGGTGCCTCTCGATTCAAAACGCAGTGTGAGTATTCCTGCTGCATCGTCATATACACCGTACGACTGGCCGAGATACTCCATCATTCCCGGCTCGAAGTAGTCTGCGCCGACAGTTTCCGATAATTCATATCTGTGCTGCAGTTTTGCGACCTCCTGAAGGAGGTTTTCTTTTTGTTCACTGAATGAACTCATTTTCAGATACCTCCTTCGTCAAGCTCGCGGTAATACATATCAATGCTCGAGTAGAACCGCTGAAGAATCTCGTCGTAATATATCTCCGTGTCGCGGGTCTTGTATATCAGATCCCATCTGTCGCAGATACGGCATCCGAAACGGTCGGCAAGCTCGGTCATCAGGTCATAAATATCTATGCTGCCATGTGCCTTTATGCGGTCGGTAATGAAGGTTTTCAGCGTAATGCAGTCGCTGGCTTTGTACAGGATGATATTGCCAAGCATATTGCCGAACGAGAACCTGTCGTCCGAAATGAGAAGATTGGCATAGAACCAGTCGGAGAAGCCGAGGTCAAAAAGGTCGGCTTCAAAGCCGTCCTGACGGAGAGATTGAATGCTGAAATAGCTGTCTTCTCTGACGAAATGGTAAACCTCTGAGCAGAATTCAGCGATGTTCTCTTTTGTTACACCGGCACCGGAAAGTCTGCGCATATTTATTATCTGATTGGGCTCGAATTCGATTACATCAAGATTACGCCGCAACTCAGTAAGTGTCTGTGAAAACATCTGAACATATGTATATCGTTTTCTGATGAGTGATAGGTCGGTGATGTCGTTTCGGGTAAGCATATCAGTGAAATATGCTTCGAGCGAGTCAAATCCGCGAAGTGCGTATCTTGAATAGACAGAAAAACCCATCTTTTTGAGGTTATAGGGGTTGATCTCCTCTGTATCAGCACCGGGGATGAGCTTCTGATACTGCTCTCGTATTTCATCAAAGAAATAGAAATTTTCTGATAATGTGTCAGAAAGCGCTGCCAAATTTTCATCACTCATGGCTTTGTGAGCCATGGTGAACATTCCGTTGTGGTAATAGACGGAGAGCGTCTGAAGATAGGAGGCTTGTGTGACTGCCGGATTGTATCCATACGCATCCTGAATAATGTCGCACAGATCCGGCATGCTTATCGGTGCGTTGTCGGTGATTATGCGAAGGAGTGCTGCGTCGCGGTCAAACTCGCCGAATTTCAGCATGGGAGTTCTGCTGCAGCGGAAGTTGTGATAGCTGCCCTCGGGGATTATCTTGCGCAGGAGATTGTGCAGCTCATACTGATCGAGGATGTCATATCGCAGCATAAGCTCCGGATAATCACGCATAAATTTTTCGGTGGAGATGTCCACATTTTCGAAGCTGTCAAGGTTGAGGGTGTCGAGCAGCTCGGTGTAATCACGACCGTCCATATCGTAATATCTGAGTGTTTCGTTCATTTTCCACAGTATGCAACGGGATTCTGACAAACGATTGCGCCTTGTGTTCAGAACGGATTCAGTCAAACAAATATTTTCGTCATATGCAATTTCTTCGTGCACAAGGAAATCGTTGTATATCTGCACAAAATCCGTAAAGGATACGTCATCTGTGCAGAATTTGCGTGCAACAGCATCTTCCAGCGCAGACCGTTTTTTCTCCACCCATATGCCGTCGATGTAGAGCTTGTTGCGGTTGAGGTAGTTCTTGATCTTCAGACGCAGACCCACATCAAGTCCGCTCACATCCTCGAGCGCTTTTGAAAGCTCATTCTTTCCGCGCTTTACATCAATCAGATCCAGATATCTGAAAACATATTCCGATACGCCCAGCCAGGCTGCGGCATCTTTTCTGTCGATAGAATAGGTGGCGTAGAAATAGCTGAAATAGTCTTCGTCAAAATGCTCCATACCGGTGTGCTGAGTGTACCATGTGCGAACCTTCTGAACATCACGCTTGACGATCTGCCGCACACGCTCCCTTGTCATATCGTGCTTCTGTGCAACAACCTCCAGTGTTTCACCGTTGATGCGAAGTCTGAGTATGTCTCGGTTTCGCTCATTAATGTCGGGACATTTCTCCAGCGCATCGGAAAAGCTGCCGTAAATGCGATAGCAGCGGAAATCTACATATTCTAGCTCACCGCGGGCAATGAGCGAGCCGATTATTTTCTTCAGCCTCTCCGGTGCAACGCAGTCGGGCAGGGAGAGCCGCTCGGATAATTCACCGAAACTGAGCCCTGCGAAGCCGATGTTGTTATACAGCCTGCGTATTTTGTCTATGATGTATGCGTCATTTATCAGCACAGCAGCATCACCGCGGCAGAAAGCTTTGATTCTTTCCGCGTTTTCGTAAAGATACTGGTTTATCATCTCAACAGTTGCATCAGCCGCATCGCCGCCCATCATGCGGATTTCCTGCAGCCCGGTGCGGTTCATGAAGATAATGTCGCTCAGACGGGTGTAACCGTTGCGTATCAGCTGATTGCGAGCTCTTGTCGGCAGAGCGGAATACTCTATGCTAATGTCGTTGACTCTGACGTAATCGCTGATTGCATCACGATATTGCAGCATGTGAAGCATATCGTGGACAGATGGGTTCTTCTTTTTTGCAAGCGTGATATTAAGTGCGCTTAGTATCTCGCCTTTTGCAAAAGTAAGATATTCGCTGCATGCAAGGACGATTTCTCTTGCGGAGACTTCATCCATCCGCGGAATGTTCATCAGCTGCTCAGCGTCAGCGAATATTATCCGATGAAGCGGAACCTGCGTAATAATCACAAGCAGATTGTATGCCCTGACTGACAGAGTGGGCAGGGTGTCTGCAGTGATATTTTTCTGCCTGAGCCAGTCTGTGACAAACGACCTGCCGGCAGAGGTCTGCAGCCATGCGTTGTATGCTTCGTCGTCCTCCGGAACGTCCATGCAGTCGGTATCGGCGGATTCCGGTGTGGTTTCTCCCCGTGCAATGATTTCGCGGTATTCGGACTTTTTGCTGAGAATTTCAGCGATTGACTTGCTGCCGAGATTGCGTATGGTGCTGAGCTTATCATCAGGAAATTCAAGCATTTCACCGATGGTTTTTATTCCGGCGCGCAGCAGGCAGTTTTCCGATCTGACAGACAGACCCGCCTGAGTTATAGGTAAATTCAGTGTATCCATTTCAGTCTGATTCACATCCTAAAGAAGTTTTCGGAATCCTTCGGTTATCTTCATGAGTTCATCGAGCTCCGCTTTCAGATTGTTACGGTCATCCTCATCGAGACGGTCAAAAAGCCTCGGGTCAACATCCATCATAAGGTCGATGCATTTTGCCACATTTTCTGCCGGGCGGGCCCTGAGCTGCTGTGAGCGGTAGCGCAGCATGGCTTTTTCCATTGAACACTGAAGCTCGTGTGTGATGCCTGTGTTTTCCTCGGCAAATCTGTCAATATCTGCCTTGCTGCGGACATCAACAGCGATGAATCTGCTGAGAATTTCGTCGGAGAAATTCTTCTGTTCATCAAAATATGTGCGGTAGCAGGCGTTTTTGATGAGTCCCTTGATGTCGCGGATAAACTTGCGCTGGTCGGGAATAGCCTTCATCATCACGTTGTTGAAAGCTATGAGCTTCAGCTGCTCTCTGTCATCGCCATCAAGCTGCCTGAGCGGAGTCATCATTTCCTGAAACAGGCTGTAAAGCTGATATTCACGAGCGATGTGATAGCGCTCAGGCAGTCGTATGTATTCAAGAAATTTACAGATGATACCTGCTATTTCGATTCGCTTTTTAACCTCAGCAGGTGATTCGTTTGTACCGGATGCGTATTCCTCAACGGTAAGCAGATTTGTCTGCACAATATCGCGGTATGTGCCTATGGCAAAGTCGATGAGGTCATAGTCAACCTTCTTTTCCTCGCCGTGCTGAATGGCAAGCTCAAGCAGCTTTATCTGCTTTTTGTCTTCACGAATATCCATATCCATGATGACTGTTTCAAACCAGACAGGCTCGGATTTATCCCTGCAAATCCTCCTCAGGCAGGTGAATCTGCGGTTACCGTCCACAATGCGGCCGTCAGCGAGAGTCACGCCTGGCTCGCGCTGACCGACAAGAGCAATGTTTTTCTGTGTTTTTACAATTGAATCGGGATTGCTTTCACAGATGAAATTCTCAACAATGCGGTTGTAGAGCTCACGGTCGAGTCCGCTAAGAGAATCGCTGCCGTTTTCCGATTCATAACGGGAGATCCATGTTGCAATGCGGTCGTTCTGGTCGTTGTAATAAAGTGCATCAAGACGCACCCTGTAAACAGGATAAACGACCGTTTTTCCACCGTAGGTCACCTTGCGGGTAAGGGTAGTTTTCTGCACAATATCTGTGCCGACAAGCTGCAGCAGGCTGCCCTCGGCAAGAGCCTGTCTGCCGGAGGCTGGGTCAGGCTGAGCAAGTCCGGAAAAAACTGCCGGCGGAGCATCGTCGGCTCTTGCACGAACAATTCGATAGAGCTCGCGTATTTCTTCTTCGCAGTCACGGTCTATCTCATGGCAGAGCAACGCCATGGTATCGAGCGCACGCTCTGCCATGGGCTGATCGAGATCCTGCTGGCCGACATGAGCGACAACATTGCGCACACCCATCAGCTCCTTCGACCAGGTGCGGCAGTTGAGTGAAAGCACGTTTCTGAATACATCGTTCCACTTTCGGTCTATCATGCGAAGGCTGTTTGCCACATCGAGCGAATCGACAAGCTCGCCGTACGACCCGCTGTATGGCAGATCCTGCCGCTGGTCATAAAGGGCGCTGAGTACCTCGTCCCACCATCTTGCCCTGTATACCTTATTCATTTCCTGTCCGATGAAACCGGAAAGGGACGACAACAGCAATCTGAATCCACGCTGCACCAGCTCATAATTTTCCTGCATATTCAATACCTCCGAACATATCAAATTCATAGTTAAATATATAATAATTTTACTACATATTGCATCCTTATGTCAAATTACATCGCATTGCTGTTCTACATTCCGTTTGAAAGTAGAAGGGCATTTATTCTTTAATAAAAGTTTTGCGAACATTTTGAAAAACGGCTAACTTTTTGTTCCTCTCGTGACTAAAGGGTGAGGGGACATTTCGGCAGCCATTGGAAAACAATTTGTAAACTCGTCAGAAATCTTTTCCGAAATGCCTTTCTCATGTCCATTGGGTAGTAGAGGGTGTTTTTCTTCCCCTCTCTCGCTCCTGACGCAAGCAATAGTCTGTGCTTTCGGCAGGTGATGTTCCTTGACAACCGAATAAAAGCCGAATCAGACAACGACCTTTCTGCAGGAGCCAAGCCAAAGGGTACGCCAAGACTCATCGGAATACCAGCCGAATGACGAGCGAAAATACCAACCTTGGAAAAATCGGAGTCATCCGACCGGCGACGAGGGCAGGAAGCAGATACTCCCCACCAGCTACAGTCCGAACGGTTGACTACCGTCGCAGGCAATAGGGTGAGAGGCTGTGTAAGTAAATCACAGGCGATAAGCGAGCACCAAGGCAATGGTGACCGATGAGGCAGTAATCAAGCAAATCCAACAATACAAAAAGGTGGATTTCTGCACCTTTTTCGCATTGAGCGGACAGAAATTGCAAAGCAATATGATTTCCTTCTTGCCTGTTCAAATGCTGCACACAGAAAAAATCATTAGAATCAGCACCAAAACACAGTAGTTTAGAGGTGATAACCACGCCAAGACTCACCAAGAAGCAAAAACTCGAATGGTCATTCTTCATAGGCGACAAAGGTCGCAGAGAATACAATGCCCTCTGCCGCAAATGTCAGCACGACTGCAAGCAATCCTTCCGCAGTATCATAATCGCCTGTCCCTTATACCTATCCAAACAGTCCAAAAGAGAAAGGATTTTCAAATGAACAATGAAAGTACAATCAGCGACTACTTTATTTCCGGTCAGATACCGCAATTTGCATTCTACCGTCTGCCAAAGGTGCTGTTTCTCAGCGAGAAATACAACGCTCTAAGCACCGATGCAAAGCTGCTGTACAGTCTGCTGCTCGACCGCATGGAGCTGTCAGCACGCAACGGAATGCACGACGAGCAGGGGCGCATCTACCTCTATTTCACCGTCACACAGGCGAGCGAACTCCTGCATTACGGCGAGAGCAAGATAACACGACTGTTCGGCGAGCTTGAGAAAATCGGGCTGATAAATCGCAGACGACAAGGACTGGGCAAGGCATCAATCATATATCCGAAAAGGTTCGCCGATCTTCGCCCGTCAGAATGGAGTGTCAGGAGCGGTCAATATGACAATTCAGGAGCCGCTAAAATCACGGTTCTTGACCCGTCAGAATCAAGGGGAATCAATACTGAATATATCAATACAGAAGTTAGTGATACCTATCCATCAATCACGCCGATTGATACAGATGAGATTGAGGAACGCATAAAAGAGCAGATTGAATATGAAATACTGACCGAGAAAGCGGACCGCTCAAAGGTTGACGAGGTTGTCGGAATTCTTACCGAGCTGATGTATGTTCGCTCACCGAGTATCAGAATAGGCGCAGTGACCTATCCGACTGAATATGTGCATCAGAGACTTGTGCAGCTAACCTGCGAGCATATCGAATATGT
>JAZSQO010000119.1:0-3252 GCA_045538015.1 Acutalibacteraceae bacterium
CCCTCCGCTTTCCTATGTCTTCATAAATCAAAAACCGTGGTGGGTCACAAGAGGACACACGACGGTTTTTATCATTCGTTATAATCAGCCCACAAGCTCACGGACAGCCTTGTCCAGCTCGGCGATGCGAGCCTCGGAGGCCTCAGCGGTGGCCTCGCAGGCGGTGAGATAGAACTTGATCTTGGGCTCGGTGCCGGAGGGACGGGCGATAAAGGCGCAGCCGTCAGCCAGCAGGAACTCCATGACATTGCTCTTGGGCAGATCGATAGCGGTCTGACCCTCGGCGGTGTAGGCAACAGACTCGCGGTAGTCGCGGCGGCCAACAACAGCGCTTCCGGCGATCTCGGCGGGAGGAGCGGTGCGGAGCTTATCCATGATAGCGGCCATCTGCTTCATGCCGCTTTCACCCTCAAAGCCCATGTTGATGAGGCTGTGACGGCAATAGCCGAACTTGGCATACAGCTCGTCCATGACCTGCAGCAGGGACTTGCCCTGAGACTTGTAGTAAGCGGCCATTTCGCAGATCATCATGGAAGCCACAACGGCGTCCTTGTCACGGACATGGGAGCCGAAGAGGTAGCCGTAGCTCTCCTCGTAGCCCATGACGAAGCGGCCCTGCTCGCCCACCTTCTCAAGGTCGGTGACGATCTCGCCGATATACTTGAAGCCGGTGAGCACATTGCGCAGCTCACAGCCGTAATGGGCGGCGATCTTCTCGGCCAGAACACTGGTGACGATGGTCTTGACGGCCAGAGGATTCTCCGGGAGAGTGCCCTTGGCGGCTCTCTGGCTCAGCACATAGTCCAGCATCAGAGCGCCGGTCTCGTTGCCGCTGAGCAGCTCGTATTCGCCCTCGGGAGTGCGCACGGCGATACCGACGCGGTCGCAGTCGGGATCGGTGGCCAGCAGCAGGTCAGCCGGAACGGTCTGAGCCAGCTCGAGGGAGGCTTCAAAGGCCTCGCGGATCTCGGGATTGGGGAAGGGAGCACGGGGGAAATTGCCGTCGGGCTTTTCCTGACAGGCCACAACGGTCACATCCTCCACGCCGATGCGGGCGAGGATGGCGCGTACGGGCTTGTTGCCGGTGCCGCACAGCGGAGTGTAAATGACCTTCATGCCGGAACCCTTGCAGATGCCGGGATTGACAGCGGCGGAGCTGACAGCATCGAGGAAGCGATCCATAACGCTGTCATCGATGTATTCAATGGTGCCTTCGGCCAGCAGGGCGTCAAAGTCGCCGCGCTTGACATCGTCGAAAATGTCGGTGGCCTTCATGAGGGCTTCAATCTGAGCGGCGCCCTCGTCGGTCATCTGATAGCCCTCGGGAGCGTAGCACTTGAAGCCGTTATACTTGGCGGGATTGTGGCTGGCGGTGATAACGATACCGGAGTCGCAGCCCAGCTCGCGGACGGCCCAGCTCACGCAGGGAGTGGGAACCAGCTCGGGATAGAGGTAGACCTTGACGCCGTTGGCAGCCAGAACAGCGGCGGCTGCCTTGGCAAAGACATCGGACTTGATGCGGGAGTCGTAGCCGATGGCCACGCTCTTGCTCTTGCCGTTGTCCAGCACCCACTTGGCCAGAGCCTGAGAGGCAAGGCCGACGGTGTAGATATTCATGCGGTTGGTGCCCGCGCCGATAACTCCGCGCAGACCACCGGTGCCGAAGGCCAGAGTCTGGAAGAAGCGGTCGTTGATGCCCTCGGCGTCGTCGGCAACGCTTCTGAGCTCGGCCAGCAGCTCTTCGTCCTCAACCTTGCTGAGCCAAAGCTGATACAGCTCGTTGACAGTCATTGTAATTTCTCCTTGCTTATACGGTATATCATGCGCAAAAGGGCGGAAGTAAATCCGCCCTTTTGCTTTATTGAGTCACAAAGTGTGGTAATTAGGCAAGATTGGCCTTGAGGGCAGCAAGCTGGGCCTTCAGCTCCTCGGGGAGTCTGTCGCCGAACTTCTTGTAGTATTCCTCGATGCCGTCAGCCTCGGAAGCCCACAGCTCCTTGTCGATGGCAAGGATGCCCTTGAGCTGATCCAGAGAGAAGTCCAGACCGTTGAGGTTGATGTCTTCGGCCTTGGGAACATAACCGATAGCGGTCTCGTCGGCGTCGACCTTGCCTTCGCAGCGGTCGATGATCCAGTCGAGGACACGGAGGTTCTCGCCGTAGCCGGGCCAGATGAAGTCGCCGTTGTCATCGGTACGGAACCAGTTGACATTGAAGATCTTGGGAGCCTTGTCACCGATCTTCTTGCCCATGTCGATCCAGTGCTGCCAGTAGTCAGCCATGTGATAGCCGCAGAAGGGCAGCATAGCCATGGGGTCACGACGGACAACGCCGACAGCGCCGGCAGCGGCAGCGGTGGTCTCGGAGGCCATGATGGAGCCTACGAACACGCCGTTGTTCCAGTCGCGGCTCTGGTAAACCAGGGGAGCGGTCTTGGCGCGGCGGCCGCCGAAGATGATAGCGGACAGGGGAACACCTTCACCGGTAGCGAAAGCCGGGCTGATGCAGGGGCAATTCTCGGCAGGAGCGGTGAAGCGGCTGTTGGGATGAGCGCCGCACTTGGCCATCTTGATCTTGGCGGCATCGCCGGTAGCCTCAGCCTCAGCGACGTTCTTGTCGCGGATCTCAGCGTTCCAGGGACGGCCGAGCCAGTCGATGGCGTTGGTGGGAACGGGATCATCGCACTTCTCCCACCAAACGGTGTTGTCGTCCAGATTGTGAACTACGTTGGTAAAGATAGCGCCCTTCTTGGTGGAAGCCAGAGCGTTGTAGTTGGAGTGGCTGTTGGTGCCGGGGGCAACGCCGAAGAAGCCGTTCTCGGGGTTGATGGCATAAAGTCTGCCGTCCTCACCGACGCGGATCCAGGCGATGTCGTCGCCGATGGTCTCGACCTTGTAGCCCTTCTTTTCAAACTCCTCGGGAGGAATGAGCATGGCCAGGTTAGTCTTGCCGCAGGCAGAGGGGAAAGCAGCGGCAACGTACTTGGTCTCTTCGCCGGGCTTGGTCAGACCGAGGATGAGCATATGCTCGGCCATCCAGCCTTCGTTCTTGCCCTGATAGGAAGCGATGCGCAGAGCGAAGCACTTCTTGCCCAGCAGAACGTTTCCGCCGTAACCGGAGTTGACGGAGATGATGGTGTTGTCCTCGGGGAAGTGAGCGATCCAGCGGTTCTCCTTGTCGATGTCGCACTTGGCGTGCAGACCGCGGACCCAGTCGTTGCTGTCGCCGAGAGCCTCAAGAACGCTGAAGCCGA
>JAZSQO010000184.1:0-6132 GCA_045538015.1 Acutalibacteraceae bacterium
ACGATCTTGCTTGCATCTTTTCCGTCATACTTCACAAAAATGCTCACCAATACACAAAGTATTGGTTCCGCTTTTTGTATCGTCTGACAAAAAATCTGACTGCGCAATATCGCACTTAGAATTATGCGGTATTGCCTTAAAAAGAGAAACGGACCGGGGAGAAAAACACCCCAGTCCGTTTTCTTTTGCTTACAGACTCTCTCCGTCCGTCTCAATAACCTTGCTGTACCAATAGAAGGAATCCTTCGGGATGCGCTCGAGGGTCTGATAATCTACATATATCAGGCCGAAGCGCTCGTTATAGCCAAAGGCCCACTCAAAGTTGTCGATGAGCGACCAGGCGTAATATCCGCGGATATCCACGCCGTCTTTTATGGCCTCGCTGAGGGAGAGAAGGTAGCGGTTGTGGAAGTCGATGCGCGCCGGGTCATGCACCTTGCCGTCAAGGCTGACCAGATCGCGGCAGGAAAGGCCGTTTTCCGTTATCATCATGGGCAGGCCGTAGCGCTCGTAAAGGAACTTCGGGCCCCAGTAGAGGGCGTCGGGAGTAATGTTCCAGCCCATGGCGGTGCGGGGACGGCCGAGAGGGAATTTTACCCGCTCCGGGCCGTTTTCGCCCATGCGCACATAGGTGCCGTGGTAGATGTTCTGGGCGTAGAAATCAAGGGGCTGGCAGATGAGCTCCATGTCCTTTTCGTAGCCCTCGGGCAGATATTGACCGAAGCGTCTGAGGCCTTCCTCGGGATAATGACCCAGAATCGCGGGGTCGCTCCACCACGCGGGATTGGATACAAATGAGCGATCCTTTTCCTCAAAGGCAAAGAACAGCTCCCGGGCGGCTTCAATGTCCTCGGGACGGTCGGAGGCGGGCATACAGGGCATACAGGTAGGAGCCCAGCCCACCTTGCAACCGGGCACCAGCCGGCGCAGCTCCTTTACAGCCATGCCGTGAGCCTTGAGTACATTGTGGCACATCTTTGCCAGCATGGCGGGAGGATAGGACAGTCCCGGGGCGTTGTTTACGCCGCAGCAGCCGCCGCCCATGAATGAGGTCGGCTCGTTGAAGGTGGCGTACCACTTGGCGCGGTCGCCGAAGGCCTCGGCCACCACACGGGCGTACTCGGCAAACCACAGCGGGCTGTCGTCGTTGCCCCAGCCGCCGTTGAGCATCAGGGCGGAGGGATAATCCCAGTGATAAAGGGTGATGTTGGGTTCGATGCCGTTTGCCAGCAGCTCGTCGATGAGGGCGTTGTAGAAGTCTATGCCCTTCTGGTTGACCCGGCCGATGCCCTCGGGCAGAATGCGCGCCCAGGAGAGGGAGAAGCGATAGGACTTTATGCCCAGCTTCTTCATCAGCGCCACATCCTCCTTGTAGCGGTGATAATGGTCGATGGCCACCTCGCCAGTGGCGCCTTCCTCGATCTTGCCTTCAAGCTCGCAGAAGTCGTCCCATATATTCCGGCCCTTGCCGTCCTCAAAGGCGGCGCCCTCTATCTGGTAGGAGGAGGTAGCCGCTCCCCAGACGAAATCCTTGGGAAATCTCATGTTCAATACCTGCTTTCGTTGTTGTCAGCCGGGCATGATTCGCCCGGTCACTGCCGACAGTATATATCGCGGGCAGTGCGGTTGTATATCAATAATCTGGCTTTCCGTGGGAAAAACATGGCCTGTCCCGGCGCGGCTCAGATGCTTCTGCCCCGCCGGAGAAGCGCCGCCGCCAGCTCGGAAACCGTGCCTTTTTTCTCCTTGTACCTTTTGCCCCGGATGACCATAAATTCCGCTCTGACCGAGGCTATCTCTGTGCCTTCGCAACGGAAGATGTCCGTGTCTGAGGCAAAGAAATCCGCGTCCTTGCCCAGCTCCAGCGTTCCGGTGAAGCCATCCTCTCCCAGCATCCTTGCCGGGTTTACGGTGTAGGTTTTCATGGCCTCGAAGGGCGTCAGCGACTGCTCCTCAACGTAGAAATCAGTCATGCCCAGCATCTGGTCGTAGGGATTGACCGACTGCACCGGAGAGTCGCTGGAGCCGCAGAGGCGCACTCCGGCCTCCGCCAGCTCCCTGAGGGGCAGCTGAGCCATTATCACCGACTGAGGCAGATACTGCTCGTAGCTTTTGATGTACCGTTTGTCTATCCACGAAAAGCCGGGCTGAACGGTGAGGGCAAGCCGCAGTTTTTTGACCTTTTCCACAGCACTCCGGGAGGGAAATTCAAAGTGGTCTATCCGCATCATGGCGCCTTCCTGAGGTATGCGGCCGGCAAGGTCGGCATAGATATCGGTGATCTGGTCGATGGCCGCCTCGCCGATGGCGTGGCAGGAAAGGCGAAGGCCTCTGTCCAGAGCCTCGGCCACCTTTTCCCTGATCTTTTCGTCGGGATAATAGCAGTGTCCCTGAACGCCCGTGTCCTTGTAGGGCTGGTGGAAGGCGGCGCTGTGTGAGCCGACGGAGCCGTCCAGCTCCCAGACACCGCAGCCGCCGGCTCTGGGCGATTTCTGCTTTCCGGCAAAGGGCTTCAGACGCCGGAAATCCATATACTGCGGATAAAGCCGCACATCGATATCCATGTGCCTTGCAAGGAGAGCCAGCAGGCGGGTGAGGATGTCGTTGCTCACATCCTCGTTGCCGTCCATGGCGCACACACGGCTGATGCCGTAGGAGGCGCAGAGGTTGGAAAAATTGGCAATGCCCCTTGCCAGCACGGCGGGCGTCACGGAGGAGGCGATCAGGCCGGTCACCCTGCCTTGCATGAACTCGTGGGCCTCGCCGGAGAAAACGCCGTCGCTGCCGTCGGTCTCCAGCTTCAGCATATCCATGAGCGGCGTGGACATGGCGCTGCTGTGGCCGTCAATGCTGTAGACTATCATGGCTCTACCGCCGGTCCATTCGTCCAGCTCAAAGCGGTTGGGCAGGCGCTTTTCCCTCACCGCCGAGGGAATAAAGCCGTTGGCGGTGATTATTTTCTCTTCCGGATGCCGGGCGCAATAGCCGCGCACGGTCTTTTCCATGTCGCCGAAATTATCCGGGCGGATGCCCTCCGGCGTTATGGCGCAGAGGGTAAAGCTGGCCGCCGAAAGCACGATGGTGTAAAGCAGGTGAAGGTGGGAGTCGGTAAGAGTGGGATAGATATGCCTGCCCTCAAGGTTTATGCTTTCCCGGTAGGAGCGGACGTCCTCGGGCGGGCGATTGCCAAGATAGCATATCCGGCCGTCGGCCACGCCCATTACGGAATACTCTTCCTCCTCCGACACCATGGTGTGGATGTGTCCGTTGTGGTAGAGCTGCTTTTTCATATGGTCACCACATTGCCCACGGCCATGAGGATCTGGGCCGCGATGACGAGAATCTGCACAAAGGTGCCGCACTTGTCGCCCAGCACGCTCTCACCGGGATCCTTCCGGCTCTTTCGGTAGGCGGGAATGACCAGAATGGCGATGAGGATGCCGATGAGGCCGCCGCCGATGCGCATGAAGTCCATGAAACCGCCCAGATTGACAAAGGTCATGAGCAGAGAGGGAACGGTGGCGATCAGCCAGCAGAGGCGGCGGTCGATCTTTATCTGCTCCTCGGTGATGTCGGCAAGGGCAAGGGAGATGGCCCAGTAGCTGGTTATCATGGCGAGAACGGTGAACACCGAGCCGGCGATCTGCGCCCAGCCGCCGATACCGGCGCTCCAGCCGATCATGGCCACCTCGGTGACCTCGGTGGAGGCCAGCAGAGCGCAGAGGGTGATGACCACAATGAGGATGAGATTATTCAGCAGGCCGATAAACACAGCCTTTTTGACCTTTTTGGCGTCGGCGTTCAGTCCCTTGACCGCCTGAGGGACGGAGAAGAAGGCGGAGAAGGCCAGCATTGCCATACCGAAGAAGGCAAGGATGTGGTTGACGCTTCCCGGCTCCACCCGCAGAGGGTTACTGATGTGGAACACCGAGCTGACTGCCAGCACGCCCACAACTATGTAGATGACCGCCACGGCGATCTTCTCGCTGACTCCCACCGCCTTGAGGCCGAACAGCACCACGCTGGCGGCAAGGACGTAGAAGATTATGGTCGAGACGATGAGCGGAAGGCCCAGCAGGGAGGAAATGATCTCCGCCGCGCCGGAAATGTAGGCGGCAAGGTTGGTGAACATGACCAGAGCCATCACCACGAAGAAAAAGCCGGTGATGAGCTTTTTGTGCCTGCCGGTGAACAGATATTTCGAGAAAACCTCCACGATCTGGGACTGGCCGCCGCTCTTGATGGCGATGTCGGCGATCATGTAATGAATCACCAGATTGGCAAAGAAGGAAAAGATCAGTATGACAAAGGCCATGACTATGCCGTTCTTTTCGGCGAGGTAGGGCATGGCCATGATGCCGCCGCCCACGCCGTAGCCGGTCACAATGCAGGCGCTTTCCCACACGGTGAGCTGTTTCTGTTTCATTCAAACGCACCTCTTTCAGAAATCAGTGGATGTGTTTATGATATCCTAAAGCAGGCGGTTTGTAAATACTGAGAGGCCCGGCGGCAGGGAACGCACCGCTTCCGGATAAAAATTTTCTCTCCGGCAAAGGAAGTTTTTCGTCAGACGGTAGCAAATTTGAACATATCATGCTATACTATGAGGAAACGAGCATCATCGGCAGAGCTTATCTGCAATACATAAACGAACGGAGTAGCGAAAAATGGCTAAGATAAAGTACGCGCTTATCGGCTGCGGGCGCATTGCCCCCAACCACATTGCCGCGGCCAAGGCTAACGAGGAGCATCTGGAGCTGGCGGCAGTGTGCGACATTCTGCCCGAGCACTGCGAGAATGTCCTTGCGGCTCTCCCCGAGGAGGAACGGGCGCAGGTGCGCCGCTTTACCGACTACAAGGTCATGCTGGCCGAAATAAAGCCAGAACTGGTGGCCATCGCCACCGAAAGCGGCAAGCACGCCGAAATCGCGCTGGACTGCATCGAGGCCGGCTGCCACATAATCATTGAAAAACCCATCGCCCTCTCCATCGCCGACGCCGATGCCATCATCAGCGCGGCAAAAAAGAAGGGCGTAAAGGTGTGCACCAACCACCAGAACCGCTTTAACAAGGCCGTTCAGAAAACCCGTCAGGAGCTGGAATCCGGCCACTTCGGCAAGCTGCTGCACGGAACGGCTCATATCCTCTGGAACCGCAACAAGGGCTATTACGATCAGGCCCCATGGCGTGGAACATGGAAGATGGACGGCGGCACCCTGATGAACCAGTGCATCCACAACATCGACCTGCTCTGCTGGATGATGGGCGGCGAGGCGAAGGAAGTCTTTGCCTACACCGACAACCTGCAGCACGATTACATCGAGGCCGAGGATCTGGGCATGGCGGTGGTGAAATTCTCCAACGGCAGCTACGGCATGATCGAAGGCACCGCCAACGTCTATCCCCGGAATCTTGAAGAGACTCTCTACATTTTCGGCACCGACGGCACTGTCAAGCTGGGCGGAAAGTCGGTCAACGTCATCGAGGAATGGGCATTCAAGGACGCCGAGGAGGATCCCGAAGCCGTAAAGGCCGGCTTCCATGAAAATCCGCCCAATGTCTACGGCTTTGGCCACACTCCTCTCTACGCCGATGTCATCGACGCCGTTCTCAGCGGCCGGGAGCCTTATGTCACCGGTGAGGACGGCAAGCGGGCTCTGGAGCTTATTCTGGCCATATACAAATCCGCGGCGGAGCATCGTCCCGTGCAGCTCCCTCTGGCCGAATGCTCCACCATGGACTTTGTGGGAAGGTTCAGCCATGAGTGAGTTTTTTGTCCATGAATCCTCCTATGTCGACGAAGGCGCGCACATAGGCAAGGGCACGAAAATCTGGCACTTCTGCCACATCCAGCGGGGCGCACGCATCGGCGAGAACTGCTCGCTGGGGCAGAACGTGAACGTGAGCAGCAACGTGCGCATAGGCAGCGGCTGCAAAATTCAGAATAACGTGTCCGTTTACGAGGGCGTTGAGCTGGGAGACCATGTCTTCTGCGGCCCCTCCTGCGTGTTTACCAACGACCTCACTCCCCGGGCAAAATATCCCAAGGGGAGCGCCAATTATAAGAAAACTCCGGTGGGCACCGGCGCCTCCATCGGAGCCAACGCCACCATCGTGTGCGGCCACTCCATC
>JAZSQO010000144.1:0-10817 GCA_045538015.1 Acutalibacteraceae bacterium
GAACTGGAGCCCTTCATGCTCGACCGGGAGAACGGCATCTTCTTCTTTGACAGCTTCAACGGACGCAACAAGCGGGGCTACTGGCTCAACTACGCCAAGGGCGGCTCCCGCAAGAGCTTTGACACGCCCTACTTTGCCAATGTCTACGAGCGCACCATGTGCAAGCCTCTGGACGATGAGCATAATGTGGAGGGCGGCACCAGCACAAGAGAGATCAACGAGGTGCTGGACAAGCTCAACGCCGCGTCGGCATATTCTGAGCCGGAGCAGACGGTTGCGTGGCTGGTGGACGGTATCAGCGAGACCAGCGACGGCCAGATATTCCATCTGACCATGGAGCGCGGCATGGGCAAGACTGCCTTCAGTTACGCTCTTGAGTCGGGCGGCATCAGCAAGGGCTTCCGTAACAAGCTCAGCGATGTGCAGGTGTGTGCCTACTACTGCAGTCAGTCCCAGCTGCGCGGCGTGAACAACTTTGCAAATGGCGTTACCAGAGCGGTCATCGGCAACCTGACCGACGAGGACGGCACTTTTGTTCGCATCGACTCAGATTATTACAGCTACAACAGAGAGACTAAAGAATCGGTCGAATGGACTCCCGCTCTGCGCGCGAAGAAGATGACCGAAATGCTCGACTCCTTCCGCGGAAAGCACCACGCACAGAACAACAAGAGCAAGTTGCTGCTCATCATCGACGGTCTGGACGAAATTCCCGCCGACTGCGCTCAGGTGTTCGAGTTTATCCCCAAGGCAGAGGATATGCCAAAGAACTGCTATATCCTGCTGACCTCCCGCAACCCCAAGACCGAAAAGCTTGCAAGACACACCACCGCAGCCCTCAATGCCCTTTCGGTCAGCCGCAGCCGCGTTGTCGCGCCTAAGAACGAGGACAACCTCGCCGCCATGAGAAAGTACATTACCGGCAAGGCAATCGTTGCCGACAAGAACGGCCGCCGCAAGCTTGCCCCAAAGGAGATCGACAAGGTTTTCGCTCTCAGCGGATATACCTTCCTTAACCTGCGCATCTATGAAAAGCTGTTGGAGGGTGGTTACGCCGTTGATGACCTGCCCAAGGTGGACAGCGAAGAACTCATAGCCTATTACCTAAATGACCTGCGCGCGGCCTACGGCGATAAGCTGTTCGAGGAAGCCCTGCGCGTGCTGCTGGTCATCGCCACGGCGCAGGAGCCGCTCACCCTGCAGGAGATCGCATATCTCAGCGGTCAGGGATTTGTCACTCTCAAACTGCTCACCTTCGTCAAGGATTTTGGCGCGCTGGTAAAGACCGTGCGCGAGGGCAGCCGAGGAACCCAGCTTACCATCACCAGCGAGCGCTGTAGGGAGTATGCAGAGAATACCTTTGCTGCCGAACTTTCCGCAATTACCGCAGAGTTTGTGGACGTTCTCTTCAGCGAGGATCCGGACAACTACGACGAAAAAAACTTCGGCGAAAAAGTGTCCGACGGTCTGCTCTATCTGGCGGCGCATATTGCCCACTATGTGACCGGCTACGCCTTTGAGAGAACTAAAGCGCGAGCAGCAGATAAAAAACTGTGGGACAAAATAGAAGATTTCGGCCTTGCCGTCAACGGCACGCAGGATTATCGCCTGAGCAGACAAATCGGCTGTTACAACAGCGCAGAACTGCTTCTGGGCAACGCGCTCGATGAGAACATCGTCGCCCGTATTTGCATGAACCGTGGTCTCACATACCATTATCTCACCCGCTACGAGGAAGCACTTGCCGACTACAACCGCGCCATAGAGATAATGGAGCGGCTGTGGAAGGCAGGCAAGCTCCACGATGAGAATTATCTCGCTAAGGCGCTCATGAACCGTGGTGCCACATATGATAGCCTCACCCGATACCCCGAAGCCCTTGCCGACTACAACCGCGCTATAGAGATAAGGGAGCGGCTGTTTGCGGAAGGCAAGCTCCACGATGAGAATGATCTCGCTAATGCGCTCATGAACCGGGCTGGGACATACCATTATCTCACCCTCTACGAGGAAGCCCTTGCCGACTACGACCGCGCCATAGAGATAATGGAGCGGCTGTTTGCGGAAGGCAAGCTCCACGATGAGAATTATATCACTACCGCGCGCATGAACCGGGCTGGTACATACCATTATCTCACCCGCTACGAGGAAGCTCTTGCCGACTACGACCGCGCCATAGAGATAAGGGAGCGTCTGTTTGCGGCAGGCAAGCTCCACGATGAGAATGATATAGCCACCGCGCGCATGAACCGGGCGATTACACTAACTGTTGGATTTGATGATTACGACAAGGCTCTCGCGGATATGGACAAAGTCATCAAGATACGCACAAGGCTTGTGGAGGTAGAGGGGCGTACCTATCTTGCTACTGGACTTGAAAAAGCAAAGGGAGTGCGTGAAAAATTCATTGCACGCAAGGAAGGACGAAACCAGCCGAACCCTATCGCGGCGCTGCTTCAGAATCCCGCAATTGCAAAAGCCGTAATTGCTCAGGCTCGCGCTCAAGGTGAAAACGAAGTCGCCGATATGATAGAAGCTATGCTGGGTGCGATGTCTGATTCTGACGAATAACCACCCCACAAACCAACAGCCGCCGGAGCATCCCGCTCCGGCGGCTGTCAGCATATCCTCGTTCCCTTTTCGTGCCCAGACCCGTCCTCTGCTCTCCACAAACGCAGCAGAGGACTGCTCAAAATATTAACCGACCTGCTGATCACGGGTATACTCTACCACAGATCAGCAGGTCGGTTTTTTGCGGAGTGAACCGCTATTGGCTTGTAGCCTCAGCGGTCACATATTCCATTTCCGGATACCTCAGCGCAGTCAGCGGACCGCCCTCAAAGGCTCCGGTGTCAATGTCAATGGTGTTTCCATTTACTCTCGGCTCCTGCACCGGCGTGTGTCCGTACACAACCAGCGCCTCGCCGGAGTAGCTTTCCGTCCAGTCCTCCCGGATGGGCAGGTTGTTTTCGTCAACCCGTCCGGTTGTGGCTCCGTACAGCGCAAAAGCCCGGCACTTGCTTGACTGCTCGCCGATCAGCTCCTCGGAAATTCCACCGTGGACCACCACCAGCCGCCCGCTGTCCAGAATCAGATGGTCGGGCAGCGTGGCGATGAAACCGGCAAGGCCGGTGCGCTCCTTCTCGTTCAGTTCGAGAAAACGTGCCCGGTCGGGGTCGTCGGTTTCCTTGGGCTTGAGCAGCCACTTTCTCAGCTTGTCATCATGGTTGCCCAGCAGCCAAACCGCAGCACCGTTTTCCACCGCCGCACGCGCCGACAGCACGCAGTCAAAACTGCGGTTACCGCGGTCGCACAGATCACCCAGAAAGACCAGCCTGCGTCCCTCAGGGCTGCCGGTGACAAGGCCGTTTTCTACGGTGTAGCCCAGTTTACCCAGCAGCTCCGCCAGCATATCATAGCAGCCGTGAACATCGCCGACTATGTCGTAGGCGCACTGCTCGTTTATGTATTCGTCCGGCTTTGTGCAGATAGAAAAATCAATTTTCGCCATGTGTATCACTCCGTTTTCGCGCCGGCATTGCGCAGAATCTCATTTGCCCGGTCAGATAATCCGACTGCGCCCACGAAACTGCTGCTCTCAAGCCGCAGCCCGTCGAGATAAATGCTCCGCTCTTTGCCCGTGCGCAGGTCAAGAAGTATGTATTCGCTGTCGGTAAACCTCTTTTTCATCACCAGCCAGCGGCCTTCAGTGTATCGGCAGGTCACCCGCGGGTTGCTGACGCAGCAGCCGGGATAACGCCGTGTTTCGTCAAATGATATTCCATCATGTTCGAGGATGATTCGGGTCACGGATGTCCTGCCGTATCGCCACGGCTTGCGACTTCTGCTTCGCCCGAAGCTGACAAGATAAAGCTCCTCGCCGTCATGCAGCAGCATCAGTTTTGAGGTGGCACTCTTGTGTTCCGAAACATCGCAGAAAAGGGGAGAGGTGTCTTTTCCGCAAATTTGCAGTGTCCAGCGCTTTTCTGCGCCGGTTTCCGCCAGCAGAGCAACCCGACCGTCGCGCAGAATATGTGCCTGTGCGTGCCCGAACAAAGTATGAGCAAGGGGAAGCTTTTCCGCCTCAGCACTCTCCAAGTCGTACAGATACAGCGATTTGCTCTGGTTTGCATCGGACTGAATTGCAGCATATCGCAGATCACCCGACACATTCAGCACCGACAACCGGCACTTTCCGTCAATCCCCAGCATGTCTTTTGAGATGACCGACTCGCGACCGCCTTTGCTGCGCATGAATATTGAACCGCCGGATGCGCATTCGCTTAGTAGGTCTTCGCCATTTGTAGACAGCCAGATTCGCCCGTCTCCGTCAGCTTCAAGAGGCGTGAATTTGCCACTCCCGATATCGCATATAACATTCTTGCCGCCGCGGGTCATAAGCAATCGTTCGCCGCTGATGGCGCCGCATTGCATTCCCCGATGGCTCTGCTCTCGGACGATCCATCGTTCGTGAATGATGTCGTACAGCCCGAAGCACTTACGCTCATGGCCGTCATAAGATAATTCGCTGCGCATGACAAGCGCCGTCTGCGCAGAACACAATTCAAGAACATCAGCGTGTATTGTGCGCATGGGTGTGTCGTCAAAGTATGCAAGATAACTCACACCGGTTTCTCGCGGACGCACAAGGCAAACCCACTCGCCGCTGTCGCAACAAAGCGTGTACCGTGTCCCTTTGGTTCGTGTGAATTTCTGAGAGATGTTCAGCCTTCTTCTTTCATTTGCGTGTACAAGGAATAATTCTCCGTTTTCTTCCGTGAGTACCGCTTCGTCAAGCCGGTCGCGGATTATCCGCTCGTCAGAATCAGAGAATGTCATCGAATCAAGAATAATCGTCCGGCAGACACCGGAACGGCAAAGAATATGCAGACTGTCAGATGCAAACCGCAGGCAGGCTACATCGCTGCCTGCATCAAGAGAATAATGCCCGCCCGATGCGCAGTCTATCAGCAGAAGCTCTCCGCTTGATTTCAGATAAACCGGCGAACCGCTGATTGCCAGCCATGAACCGTCATCAGAAAATGCGGCGAGAATATCCTTGTATTGCCGTGCGGGATCGTATTTGGGAGCGTCAATCGGCAGAACCTTTTTCAGAGTGCCGTCGAGAGAATAAACCTCTGCGCATAAACCAAGCCCGCCGTCAAGGCGACCGAGAGTAAAGACTTCATTACCAACAATCTGCGCGCAGACGCACATATCACAGCGTGAATCAAGAGTTATCCGCTTCCGTTCGTTGGCGGCTGTGTCAACGACAGTGCAGCGGCCGTTTCCGGCCATCAGAAATACACAGCTTCCATCGGGAGATACAGCTGAGGTGTAGGTGTTTGAGCCTACGCCCAGAATAACCTCGTCCGAAAGTATCGAGCGCTCAAGGCTTGTACCCTTGCATGAAGCGTCGGCGAGGGTGCATTTGCTCAGATCAAGGGAGGAAAGATTCTTGCCGTCAAGTGTGCGATCACGAGCCAGCACAAGACCGATTATCGCGGCAGTGGCAGAGGAGTATTCCTGTCCGGATTTGCCGCGCAGCATATCTAGTGCGCGGTCAGCGGCAGAGCTGCCGGTATCGTACAGAATATCACCGGCAATGCGCATTGTGTCCTCGCGCCATCGGATTCTGCAAAGGTCTGTGAGTGCTGAGTAATCTCCGGCGCACACAGACAACTCAAGCGCAGAGCATATATGCATTGCGGTGAAATACGACTCGACTGTTCGATTTATAAATTCATAGCAGCCGTTGTGCTCGGTTATCAGGCAAAGCGCCATGCAGATAACGCGTGCTATGCGGTTGACTGATGCTTTTGTTTTCAGCGCACTGTCGGCGCAATACAGCGAGAGAATTGTATCGGCATATTCTGGCTTCTGTCCAATAAACATCTCCGAAGCGAACCATCCGCTGTTTTCGTCAAGAGCGGAGTGAATTGCATCCTCAAACTGTGCCCGCGTAAGGATATGCGTGCCGCTTGATTCCAATCGAAACGCAATGAAGGGCAGGAGGTGGTTGTAAATGAAATCAATCTGCAGGTTGTACTGTTCGCTGCGGCCTCGGGTTATTCTCCGCAGACGTTGCAACTCGCTTATTCTGCCCGGAATATCAGAATTGAAATACCGATTAAGCATCTGTCCGCTGCGGGTGATGTCCGCAACGGAAATATTACTTTGCTTCATCTGCACAGCCATGCTCAGATACATCGGACTGCACAGCAGAGAAAGCAGCGTGCGGTTGTTGCTTATTGCGCTGCATTCAGTCGGAGAAAAGCCGTGTTTACGCAGATAGTTTATTATGCTGTTCTCACTGACACCCACAAAGCGACAGGGCTCAAACGATTCAAGTACAGACTCTATACTTCTTGAGGAGACAATCAGACGGATATTATCGAGTTTGGAGAACCTGTTAAGTTCGTCAATGAGTCTACTCCGGTTCTCTGAGGGTGACTCGTCCAGTCCGTCGATCAGCAGGCAGTATTCCGGATGGTCGGAATGCTTGCTGAATTCTTCCCATATACCCGAAAGAACATCTGCGGGGCAAGAGAAAAAATCCGCCGCGCCGAAGCAGCTTACACATAACGCACGCAGAATGTATGATTCCAGCGGATCACCGCTGCGCCAACCGAAACAATCGGGGCAGATACTCAGGCTGATAAGCAGCGGAACAGGCGCATCGCGGTCTGTCTTGTGCCGCTCCAGCATCCGATTCCACATAAGCATCAGCAGCGTGGTTTTTCCGCTTCCACTGTCGCCGTAAACAAGGTAATTCTTATCGGAATTAATCAGTTTTTCGGCTTTGTCATCGCCAGCCGGACGGTCTAGCGCAAATAAAGATTCATCGGCAGTCTGGCCGAAAAGCGCATTTGTTTTGAGGCAACGGATATGCGCGTCCACTGATTTCTGATACAGCCTCATCCGGGAAACCCCGTATCCCTGGAGCAGCGCCTCAAGCTCCTTCAGATCGTCGAGTAATTCCGATATATCATTGCATCGCAGCTCCAGTGTGAAGGCAAGAGTGTTTTTCAATATATATTTCAGCTGCTCTTTTGATCCTTGATTGACCGGCAGATTATCAACTTCGTCAAAAAAATATGCACCGGGCTGTCTTCGGTCAAATGTTTTGGCAAATAAGTTGTAATATAGAACTGCGCCAATGGCATAAATATCCGCTTCAAATCCGAATTGCTTTTTTACAATACCCGTAGATCGCAGGTCTTCTGTTTCTGGTGCGCTGAAGCCTTGTTTTCTGGAAAAGCATACCACAGGTGTGTTTGCCTTGCATACAGAGCCAAAGTCCAGCAAGCTGATCACACCGTTCTTCTGCCGGAAAAGGTTGTCCGGCGCGATATCCATGTGCAGCTCGCCTCGTCGGTGCAGAACGCTGATTCTCTCCGCTATCTGAACGGTGTCACGAATAACCTGAAGTACATCGTCACTATTTTCTATCTCGTTATGCTCTTCCGATAATGTGCTGCCGCCGGAAATCGGCATGGCAACAGCCACACTGCCCTTGTAGTCGAATACGGCAGAGATATTCATGCACACACCCTCAGTCTGGTAGGCGTGCATATATCGCGCTTCGTCGAGCATCATCTGTTTTCTCAGCTCAAATGCAGCTTCCGGCGGAATGGGACACGACTTATCAGCTTTGAGCCATATTCGCTCGTCATCTTCGTGGGTCGTCATGCCGTTTATGGTCGGCTTGAGGATCTTTACGATATAATTTGCGCTGGTGTCGCCGGTTCCGTCCTCGGCATGGGCGCGGTATACCCATGCATTGCCGCCAAAGCCGACAGGAGGCAGGTGCAGCGTGAAGCTGACCTTTTGCTCCGGCCTGCCGTGGAGAGTGCCGGTTATTGTCTGTGTGTTCATATTGTTCACCCCATACTGTTTTGCCTGAATTATATCGCAAGTGAACGGCGAAGATATTTAAGGAACCGAACAGTTATATTGTAACATCATGCTCTAAAAATGTCGAGAGTTTGTCAAAAATAATATATCATATTTACAACTTATGTGCTATAATGTTTCTATCTATATATTCTGCACGACATTTCTGCGCGGAAATGTACGGCGGTTCACTTCAATAAATCTCTCGCGGGAGCGATATGTTACAATCCGGACAAGAACATTGCAAAGGAGATAATACCATGCAGAACAACATTGATTTCGGTCTCTGTCCGCAGTGCGGAGCGAAACTTGAGCGCAGACTGGGCGACCGCCTTGTCTGTCCCTCTGCCGAGTGCGGCTACTCTGCCGAGATGTACGGTGAGAGCAGCCGCTCCTGGCTTTATGCCCTTCGTCGGGACGAAAGCCTGTGGCAGAAAAAGTATTTTGAGGATTATCCCACACCGATTTCCCACGAATACCGCCGACTGATGCTGAACGCATCCAACGGCAGAGTGTTCTGCATGGTCTACCAGATCAAGGACGTGGGCGAGATTATGCTCAAGTTCCCGGTGCTGTGCGCCGCGGCTCTGCTCAAGGATTTTGAGATAACCAAGCTGCTGGTAGAAAAGCAGCCCTCCCTCGGCGACTGGGAGCGCGTCTGCTCTCAGCTGGTCAAGAAGAGCGGGGGAGAGTATGCCTACAGCCTGCCCCAGCCCCTGCGTAATATCCTTGCAAGCATCAAGGATATGTACGGTCAGACCCTCTTCGTGAAAAAGCGCAACGACTATATCGGTCACGGCGCAATGGGTTTTGAAGATAACGAGGAGTACCGCGCCTACTGCGAGCAGCTGCTCCGCGCCATGGCAAAGCACCTCGAGGAGACTCATGACGATTACGCTCAGCTCAGCCTGACCATCGGCGAACAGGAGCTGCGCGGCTGGCGCAAGGCCGAGCTGATGGAAGGCGAGTCCTCTCCCGCTTTGACCGTCGGCGGCCAGGCTGTGGAGCTTTATCCTTTTATCATCCGCCTTGAGAACGGTGTGTACTTCTTTGATTATCTGGACGGCAGCAAGCGCACTAAGCCCTCCTACGGCCTCAACTATGTCAAGGGAGGCGGAAAGCGCCGTTTTGACGCTCCCTATTTCGCCGAGGTTTACGAGCGCGCCGGCTGCAAGTTTGATCCCTCCCACAGCGTGGAGGATGCTGTGTCTGATGTGGAAGCTGAGAAGGCTCTTACTGCCCTCAGTGAGGCAGCGGGCTTTGTCAGGCCTGAGGCGATCCTCAACTGGGTGCGCGAGAATGTTGTGGACGAATGCAAAGGCGGCGTTCATCTGCTGACCATGGAGCGCGGTATGGGCAAGACCGCCCTTGCTTACGCTCTTGCCGACGGCACAGTCCGTCTCAGCGGCGTGAAGGTGTGCGCGTACTATTGCAGCCAGTCCCAGCTGCGCGGACCGGACAGCTTTACAAGCGGCGTAATGAATTCCATCATCGGCACGCTGGTGGAAACAAAGACCGGTGAATTCAAGCGCCTTGATCTCAAGGCAGAGGACAGAAAGCAGAACATGATTGAGGTTCTGTCCTACTTCAACGACATCTACTCCCGCCGCGGCGAGGGCGAAAAGCTGCTGCTTATCCTCGACGGTCTCGACGAGATCCCCGCCAACTGTGCCGATGTATTCGGTTTTATTCCCGACTCCGCCGATATGCCGGAGAATGTTTACATACTCCTCACCGCCAGAAATCCCCAGAGGGAAATGCTCGCGCCTCATGTGGTCAGCGCCCTTTCTGGACTGAAGGTGGGCAAGCAGTATATCGCCAAGCCCGAATCGGCGGAAAATATCGACACCCTGAGAAAGTATCTTGCCACCGCGCAGATCGTGCGCACCGAAACAGGCCGTCGCGCTCCCGACGATGTGGAGACCGAACGGCTGCTCAGTCTCAGCGGTTGTACCTTCCTCAATCTGCGTGTGTACGCAAAGCTGGTGGAGGCGGGCTATCCCGTGCTGGAGCTGCCCGAGCTGACCAGCGAGCAGCTTTTTATGCGCTATCTTGAGGAGATCCACACCGTCTACGGAGACAAGCTTTATGACGAAGCCCTGAAGGCTCTGCTTATCATCGCCACCGCTCAGGAACCGCTGACTTTGAAGGAACTTGCTTATCTGTGCGGTTATGATGGCGTCAACCTTGCTCTGCTGGCGTTTATCAAGGACTTTGGTGCTCTGGTCAAGGCGGTGCGAAATACCCACAGAGGAACGCAGATTACCATTGCCAGTGAGCGATATAAGGAGTATGTTGAGCGCACCTTTGCTGCCGAACTTTCCGCAATTACCGCAGAGTTTGTGGACGTTCTCTTCAGCGAGGATCCGGACAACTACGACGAAGAAAACTTCGGCGAAAAAGTGTCCGACGGTCTGCTCTATCTGGCGGCACATATTGCCCACTATGTGACCGGCTACGCCTTTGAGAGAACTAAAGCGCGAGCAGCAGAGAAAGAATTGTGGGAAAAAGTTGAAGATTTCGGCCTTGCCGTCAGAGGCACGCAGGACTACCGCCTGTGGAGACAGATCGGCTGTTACAACAGCGCAGAACTGCTTCTGGGCAACGTGCTCGATGAGAACATCGTCGCCCGTATTTGCATGAACCGTGGTGCCACATATGATAGCCTCACCCGATACCCCGAAGCCCTTGCCGACTACAACCGCGCCATAGAGATAATGGAGCGGCTGTTTGCGGCAGGCAAGCTCCACGATGAGAATGATCTCGCAAAGGTACTCATGAACCGGGCTAACACATATCAGCGTCTCACCCGCTACAACGAAGCCCTTGCCGACTACGACCGCGCCATAGAGATAATGGAGCGGCTGTTTGCGGCAGGCAAGCTCCACGATGAGAATGATATTGCCGGTGCCTGCATGAAC
>JAZSQO010000059.1:0-10493 GCA_045538015.1 Acutalibacteraceae bacterium
TGTAGAAGAACATATACAGCTTGACGGCTATGGCGGCGATCAGCAGCGCGATGACCCACCACGAGGTGTCCATGGGCTGAGGATGGATTATCTTTTCCACCGAGCTTTTGACCAGCTCAAAGGCCATGAGCAGGATCATCAGCGCCACCAGCAGGCCGGAGATATATTCCATGCGGCCGTGACCGAAGGGATGCTCCGGGTCGGGCTTGCGGCCGGCCAGCTTGAAGCCCAGCATGGTCACCACCGAGCTGCCCGCGTCGGCGAGGTTATTGAAGGCGTCGGCCATCATGGCGATGGAGCCGCACAGCAGACCCGCCGCCAGCTTGCCGCCGAAGAGCAGCACATTGAGCACGATGCCCATGACGCCGCACAGCACGCCGTAGCCCTCTCTGACCTTGGGAGAGGAATAATTCTGATGGTCGGGAATGAATATCCGGGATAGAATGGACAGCATGGCATGGCCTCCGTTTTGTTCGTATGTATCATACAGCCGCAGAGTCTTTCCGGCTCTGCGGCTGCTGGTATGCTTATTATGATCAGCCGTTGGCCTTGGCCAGAGCCTGATCGATGTCGGCGATGATGTCGGCGGAGTCCTCGATGCCCACGGAGAAGCGGATGAGGTTGGCGGTGATTCCGGCCTCCTCCAGCTCGGCGTCGGACATCTGGCGGTGGGTGGTGCTGGCCGGATGGAGCACGCAGGTGCGGGCGTGGGCCACGTGGGTGACGATGGCGGCCAGCTCAAGGGAATCCATGAAGCGGGTGGCGGCGGCTCTGCCGCCCTTGATGCCGAAGGTCACAACGCCGCAGGTGCCGTTGGGCATATATTTCTTGGCCAGCTCGTGCTGGTCGCTGCTCTCAAGGCCGGGGTAGTTGACCCACTCCACACGCTCGTCCTTCTCCAGGAACTGAGCCACAGCCATGGCGTTCCTGCAGTGCTGGGGCATACGCAGGTGGAGAGTCTCAAGGCCGATGTTGAGCAGAAATGCGTTCTGAGGGGACATCATGGCGCCGAAGTCGCGCATGAGGTGTGCTCTCATCTTGGCAAGATAGGCCGCCTTGCCGAAGTGCTCGGTGTAGGTGATGCCGTGGTAGCTCTCGTCGGGAGTGGTCAGCATAGGGAACTTGCCCGAGGCCGCCCAGTCGAAGGTGCCGCCGTCTATGACGCAGCCGCCCAGAGCGGTGGCGTGGCCGTCGAGGTACTTGCTGGTGGAGTGCACCACCACGTCGGCGCCGAACTCGATGGGACGCAGGTTGATGGGCGTGGGGAAGGTATTGTCAACGATGAGGGGAACGCCGTGGGCGTGAGCCACAGCCGCCCATGTCTCGATGTCGGCCACGGTGAGGGTGGGATTGGACAGAGACTCGATGAAGCAGCAGCGGGTGTCCTCGGTGAAGAGGGCGTCGATCTGCTCGTAGGAGGCGGTGGGAGCGATGAAGTCGGTCTGGATGCCCATCTCCCGCAGGGTCTTGTTGAGCAGGTTGTAGGTGCCGCCGTACAGGGCGGTGGAGGCGATGACCCGCTGGCCGGAATGGCAGATATTGAAGATGGAATAGAAGGAAGCGGCCTGACCGGCGGAGCACAGCACGGCGCCCACGCCGCCCTCAAGCTCGGCGATCTTGCTTTCCACGGCGGCGACGGTGGGATTGGCCAGACGGGTGTAGAAGAAGCCGTCGGCGGTCAGGTCAAAGAGAGCCGCCATCTCCTCGGAGGAGTCATATTTGAAGGTAGTGCTCTGGTAGATGGGCAGCACGCGGGGCTCGCCGTTTTCCGGCTGCCAGCCGCTCTGCACGCACTTGGTGGAGAGTCTGTAATCGCTCATTTTTTATACACGCTCCTTGGCATTGATTTCTTATTGGCTTATTAATAATGAATAATTTGATTGGTGTTTATTTTACCATCGCCGGCGCGGCATTGCAATAGGGAAATTTACGCGTTCCCTGAAGAAACTTGCCAGTGCTCAAACATAAAGTTTGGCTCAAGCCTTTTCAAAGGCTTGCGGTTTCCAATAGGCGAAGAAAACCAGAGGTTTTCCGCCTTTGGTCGCTGACCGAGTTTTGAAAAACTCGCTGTGAGCGTAGCGAATATGCGCAGTCAGCGAAACACTCATCGACAAGAATCCACCGCGACCGCGAAGCTGTGCAAGCACAGCACTGAGTTGCTCTGCAACTCACGCCGGCCAAGTTGCGGAGCAACTTGTTCATTTGCTACGCAAATGTTCGCAGAGAAGGTAGCCACAAACAGTCCGGTGGACTGTTTTGGCGTAGGGAACCCTCGGCGGGGGTTCCCTATATCGTCCGTATGGACGATAGCTGGCCATCATTAACATTTTGCTAATATCTGTTGCTTGCGACCTTGATCTCCGGACAGTTAATAGGGAAATTTACGACCAGCCCAGCCTTTACGACCAGCCCAGCCTTTCGGCCAGCAGGCACACCCCGATGCCCAACACCGCCGACAGAATTATCAGCGCGACGGAGGACATCCGCTTTTTGGCCAGCCTTCCGTGGAGGAAATACACTCCCGCCAGCAGGGCGAGTATCACCGCCGATATCGGGTCGAAGCGGAAGCCGCCCTCCGTCCGGCCAAGCACGCCGGCCAGCAGTATCACGCCGGTGGAGAGTATCAGCGCGGCCACCACCGGCTGCACTCCGCTGATAAAGCCCTTGAAGAACCGGTTTTCGCTCATATTCTTCATCACCGAGGCGATGAGCAGGATGATGAGAAAGGAGGGCGTCACCACGCCCAGCGTGGCGCACACACTGCCCAGCGGGCCGCCCTGAACCGAGCCGATGTAGGTGGCCATGTTGACGGCGATGGGGCCGGGCGTGGACTCGCACACGCCGATGAGGTCGACGAACTGGGACTGGGTCAGCCAGCCGTGCTTCACCACTGTCTCCTCAATGAGCGGGATCATGCCGAAGGCTCCGCCGAAGCAGAAAAGGCCTATCTTGAAAAATTCCAGAAAGAGGGTCAGCCATATCATTTGCCTGCCGCCTCCTTCCCGAGGGCGCCGTACAGAATAATTCCCGCAAGGCCGCCGGCGAGGATGAAGAAGACGGAGCTGAAGGACACGGAAAACAGCTCAAAGGCCAGCATACAGGCCATGACCGCGCCGAAAAGCAGCATCGGCACCGGCCTGCGGGGCAGCTTTCTGAGCATATCCAGCCCGGCGCGGAGAATGAGGAAGGCCACGGCGCACTTGATGCCGGTGAAGGCCCACGCCACATATTTATTCTCCATGAACCGGTCAAGGCAGAGGGATATGGCGAAGATGATGAGCATGGAGGGCAGCACCACGCCCAGAGTGGCGCACACACTGCCCCAGAAGCCCCTCTTTTTCCAGCCCACATAGGTGGCCATGTTGATGGCTATGGGGCCGGGAGTGGATTCGGCGATGGCGATGACCTCGGTCAGCTCGCTGTCGGTGAGCCAGCCCTTTTTGTCCGCCACGATCTCCTTTATCTGGGCGATCATGGCGTAGCCGCCGCCGAAGGTGAACAGTCCTATCCTGAAAAAGGTGAAAAACAGCTTCCTGAGCATTATTCGGCGCTCTGGGCGGCTTCCTCGGTCTCCTCAGCCTTTTCGGCGGACTGGGAAGCGCGGTCGTCGTGCTCGCGCAGGTAGTTGAGGATGAAGATAAGCCCCACGCCAAGGCCGATCATCAGTATGGACCAGAACTGGGAGGGAGAGATGAAGCCCAGCAGAGTGCCACGGTAGTCGCCCCGCAGGAACTCGTTGAAGAAGCGGAAGATGCCGTAGGCGATGAGGTAAAGGCTCATGTTGTATTTGAAATTCTTTTTGAGCAGCAGCCAGGAGCACACGCCGAACATGGCAAAGAGGAACACCGCTTCGTACAGCTGAGTGGGATGGACGGGAGCGGGCAGGCGGGGGAACTGGACGCCGAGGAAGCAATCGGTCTCCTTGCCGTGGCAGCAGCCGGCAAAGAAGCAGCCTACACGGCCGAAGGCGTGGGCGATGAGGATGCCGCAGGGGATGATGTCCAGCACATCAATGAGGCGGGTGGTGTAGCGCTTGCGCATGAGCCAGTACACCAGCAGGAAGATGCCGGTGCCGCCGATGAGGCCGCCGATGAAGGTGATGCCGCCGTTGAAGCGGAAGCCCTGAGAGGGATCCTCGATGAAGTCGTAGAAGGCCTGAAACAGCGCCGCCGAGCCGAAGCCGGCAAAGACGGCGAAGATGCCGTTGTAGAAAACGAAGTCGGAGAATTTCTGGTCGATCTTCAGGAGCTTGCTGTAGTAGGACAGCACTCCGAAGCAGCACAGCAGGCCGATGGCGACCATTACGCCGTACATATGGATGGTTCCGATAATGGGATCAGGCAGCATTTTTGTTTCCTCCTTGATTTTGAAAATTTACTTTATCGGGCAGGGACGCGCTGTGTGTCTCTCAGCTTGTAGAAAGAGTCTGACTTTCGCCATTAGTTGAAACATTGTTCGGACTTGCAGGCAGCTATCGTCCTGATGGACGATACAGGGAACCCCCGCCGAGGGTTCCCTACGCCAAAACAGTCCACCGGACTGTTTGTGGCTACCCTCCTGCGGCCGGCACACGATGTGCCGGTTTCTTATCGCAGAGTATTTCGCTGACTGCGGTCAGCGACCAAAGGCTCTGCCTTTGGAAACCGCCAGCCTTTGAAAAGGCTGGATCCAAACTTTATGTTTCATCTTTCGACAGTCCGAGAGGCACTCTCGGTATCTTCTCCCCTATTCTATGGATTTACTGGCCCTTTTTCGGGATGCCGAAGGTCTCGGCGAGGGCTTCGGCGCAGGCACGGCCGATGAGCTCGTGGCTGTCCATTATCCACTGGCCGGTGATCTCGTTGTCGTGGAAGTCGGTCTCCAGCAGCAGAGACACCATGCCGAGGTTGTAGGGATCGCGCACCTCGGCGTAGCCCACGCCGCCGAAGGATTCAAGGGCCGAATACATCTGCTTGTTCAGTGTGCACTTCATGGGCGAAATGGCGTTGAGCTTTTCCACGATGCTTTCGCCCAGATCCTTGCTCCGGCCGGAGGCTCCGCAGTAGTAGCTGCTGGCGCCGTAGTGGACGTCCTGAGTGCCGGTGGCGTTGGAGTGGATGGCGAAGTACACATCCGCCTTCAGCTCGAGGGCCTCAAAGGCACGCTCTCTCAGCTCAAGCTCGGGAGTGGCGGTGTACACCACGCAGTTGTATTCCTGCTGGAGGATTCTGTGGGCCACCGCGCCCACGGCCTCCATCTGCTCCTTCTCGGTGGTCTGGCCGGCCCAGTAGAAATTCTGATCCTGCCTCGAGGGAGAAAGATAGATGATTATGGGATTCTCGCTGGTGTATTCACGGGTGGCCAGCTTGCCGCAGGAGTTGGTTATGGCCACATCCTCCCGGTTGACCCAGCCTATGCCGCCGTTTTCCAGCTCGACGCGGAACCAGCGGGAGCCGTCCGAGCCGCCCCGCTCGCCGATGACCCGGCCTTCTGTTCCACGGGTGAGGGTGGTTATCAGCTCATGCTCCGGGCCGGAGTAGGCCCGCAGGTCGGTGGTGTCCTTGTCCACCTTGACGGTGCGCTTGAGATAATAATAAGGATAGCATGGAAGCTCGTCGGAATAATCGCCGAAGAATTTAAGCTCACCGAGGGCGGCGTAGGCTCTGACCTTGTACCGCTCGGCGTACTGGGAAAGGTCGGTGAAGGTATATCGCGGCTCGGCCACGGTGGTGAGCAGATAATACTCGTTCCGGTGGCAGCTGTAGGCGTACACCTCGTAGCCAGCCGCCCGCTCGGAGGCGTTCCACGAGATAGTGTACTCACCGCCCTCCGCGGTATACTGATCCACCTGAGTCACCTTCGCGGGCAGAGTGACGGCGGTGACCACGGGGGAAAACTCGCCGTAGCTGATGCCGCCGCTGTGACGCATGAAGGCGCGCACCCGGTAGCTTGTGTAGTTGACCGACTCAAGGCCGGATATCTCATAGAAGGTGTTGCCGCACTGGCTGAGCAGGTCTTTTATCTCCCCGGTGTCCGGGTCGGCGCGGTACAGCTCAAAGCCGGTGGCCTCGGAATTGACCTTCCAGTTGAGCACATAGCCGCTGTCGGTGGTCTGTCCCTGAGCAAGGTCGTAGACGATCTCGGGACTGGAGCCGGTGGTGAATTTATCCGTCCATTTGCCGTATTCGTATTCGCCGCCCATGTCTATGTAAGGGCGCATCCGGAAGGTGTATTCCGTGGAGGATTCAAGGCCGGAGATCATCGCCTCGGGCCGGTCAAAGCGGCCGCACTCCTCGAAGCCGAAAAGGGAATCGCCGCGGCGCTCCACGAGGTAGCCGTCGGCTCCCTGAGCCGCTGTCCACTCAAGGGTGATGCTGGAGGCAGTGGCGTCCTTGTGCATTATGGCGCCCACGGCTCCGGGACGGGTCTTGGCGGTGACGGTGGAGGCTTCTTTTTCCTCATATTCTCCGCTGTCGGTCTTGCAGAAGGGACGAATGGAATATTCCGCCGAGGTGCCAAGGCCGAGGCCTCTGAGGGTGACCTGACTGAAGCGGGCGGTCTTTATGAGCACATCACCGCCGCCGGCGCTGTTCACCCGGTAGATACGATACCCGGCCACGGCCTCCACCGGCTCCCAGTCAAGGGTGACGCTGTTGTTGGAGGCGCCGGTCTGGCGCAGGTTTTCCACCGCCGGCAGAGAGCCGTTGACGGCGTAGTAAAATCCGCCGTCGGTGGGACGGAGCAGAAAGACGGTCAGGCCGATGCAGGCCGCCGCGGCTATCACGCCCAGCACCGCCAGCAGTACCTTTTTAACATTCGCTTTCTTTCCCGATGGGGAACCAAAAAACATCTGAGAACCTCCTGTGGCCGTTTCGTCGTATACCCAGCCGGTGTCCCTCGGCTCGGCTTCCCTCCTCTGGGGAGCGGCGGCGGGGCGAACGAGCTGGGGCAGGGACATATCCGGCAGGCCGGTCTGTCCGCTGAACCGCTCCTTCACCGCCTGAGCGCGGCTGATGGGAATGTTCCGTCTGCGGAAACGGGAATTGCTTTTTTCGCTGTTCTTTTTTCTGCCCGCCCGGCTGTTGAACCGGGAGGGTTTCTGCTCTGAGGAATGACCCTCCTCCCGGCCTCCGGCATAGCGCTTGAACCGGGAGCCTCCGGGCGCGGCAGCCTCGCTCCGGCTCCGCCTGCGGAACCGGGCGCCGCCTGACGGCTCCGGGGGATAGTCCGCCCAGACCTCCCGCGGCTCGGGCGGCATAGGCTCGGGCGGCATCATAGCCATGCGCTCCTCGGCACGGCTGCGGAAGGGCTGCCTGCCCCGGACAGCCGGGTACACCGGCTCGGTATATTCCGGCTCCGGCGGCGCGGAACGACCGCGGAACCGGGGCCTCTCCGGTCTCTCCGGCCTCGCGCCCTGAGAGAATACATCCTCGTTCAGGCTGTAATTCTCCCGCTCGGGAGCCTTGCGCAGGCTGGTTCCGAAGAACTCGTCAAATTCCTTTCCTTTTTCTCGGTTGAAGGCCATGTGTCTCGTTCCCTCCTCCGCCCGCTGTTGAATTTCCGGGCGGCTGTGGTATAATCATAATCAAACGATAATAAATAATCTCTCAGCCCAGCCGATATGACACCGGCCGGCGGTTCTTGTAGCAGACCGCCTCGGTGAAGCCGGCGGCCAGCGCCTCCTTCACGCCCTGCTCAAGACCGGCGGCGAAGTGCTCCGGCTTGTGGGAGTCGCTGCCGATGGTGATGTATTTTCCGCCCAGCTCCCGGAAACGGCGCACAAGGCGGGTATCGGGCAGCATGGGGCCATTCGTCCGGGCGCCCGAGGTGTTTATCTCCAGCGCCTTGCCTCTCCGGGCGAGGGCGGTGAGTATCCGCTCGTACTGCTCCTCGTAGGGAGCCATGTCCATGACCACGCCGTCCCTGCCGTAGATGTAGCGCAGAGGGTAGGTCAGGTGGGCAAGGGAGTCAAAGTCGCTGTTCTCGGCCATGAGCAGCACCTCGTCGAGGTACTGACCGTAGACCTTTGCCGGGTCGCAGGAGCCGTCGGTGTATTTAAGATAGTAGAAGTCCACGCCGTCCCGCAGGTAATGCACCGAGCCGAGGACAATGTCGTAGTCGGCGCTCTCCAGAACTTTTTTTGCCATCTCCGGGCAGTATTCCGGCTGACCCAGCTCCACGCCCACAAAGACATTGAAGCCCTTGTCTCTTGCCCGCTTTGCCTCCTCGGCCGACAGGCGCATTTTGCGGTAGCTCCACAGCTTCTGCTTTCCCTCGGCGTTTATTTCGCAGTGGTCGGTCACCGAAAGGCCGCCAAGGCCTATCTCGGCGGCTCTGCGGCCCATCCACAGCGCCTTCGACTTGCCGTCAAAGGAGTGGTGGGTGTGGCAGTGGCAGTCAACAACACGGCTCAGATCCATAATCCTTCTACCTCCGAATCATCGGTTATTGTCCGAATTTGTTTATTATAGCACATTCAAGTGTTATTAACAACAATATAATAGAAAAAGAAAGGAACCGCCAATGAAGAACAACGAAAGCTCGATTTTCGGCTGCAACAGCGAGGACGTGCGCGCCGGCGAGGTGACCATAGAAAAAGAGGAGTCCTCCCGCCCGAGGATGGGCAAGGGAATTTACATCGCCGTGGTGGCGGCGGTGTCGCTGCTGGTCTCCGTTCTGCTCATAATCTCCGCTGTGCGCCGGGTCAACGAGGGGCTGATAATGGAGCTGCCCGTGGGAGACATTCTGCCCTACACCATGGCCGACGGCAGCTACTCCGGCACCTTCTCCTCCAACGACCTCGGCGCCGCCGTGACCATCACCGTCGAATCGGGATACCTGACCTCCGTCAGTCTTGACGCCTTCAGCGGCATCGACACCTCCCGGGCCCAGCGGGTCTTTGACGCGGTCATTCAGGCTCAGTCTCTGGTGACCTACGACCGGGAGGTGGGCACCACGCCCACGGACATAATCCTGCTGCTGGCCATCGAGAACGCCGCCGAAGCCTCCGCCTCGGCGGGGGTGATATGACCATGGAGAGCTGCCGTCTCTGCCCACGGAGCTGCGGGGCCGCCCGCACCGCCGAAAGGGGCGCGGGCGTATGCGCCATGCCTCTGGCCATGCACATTGCCCTTGCCTCTCCCCACCTCTGGGAGGAGCCGCCCATCAGCGGCACAAAAGGCTCGGGCGCCATATTTTTCTCCGGCTGCTCCCTTGGCTGCGTCTACTGCCAGAACCGGGACATATCCAAAAACGGCGTGGTGGGCAGGGCGCTCTCCCCCGCTCAGCTGGCCGAGACCATGGAGCGGCTTGAGGCTCAGGGTGTGCACAATATCAACCTCGTCACCGGCACCCACTTCATTCCCGGCATCATCGAGGCGCTGAAGCTGCGCCGCCCCGCCGTGCCCATTGTGTGGAACTGCGGCGGCTACGAGACCGAGGAGGCGGTGGATATGCTGGCTCCCTGGGTGGACATCTGGCTCCCCGACTACAAATACGCCCTCAGCGCTCCGGCGGAGAAATACAGCTCCGCTCCCGACTATCCCGACCGGGCCATGGCGGCCATAAGGCTGATGCGCCGCCATCAGCCGGAAAACATATACGGCGAGGACGGTCTGCTGAAAAAGGGAATGATCCTGCGGCACATGGTTCTGCCTCTGAACACCCGCAACTCCATTGCCGCCCTTGAGCGCGTAAAGACGGAGCTGCCCGGAGTGCCGGTCAGCCTGATGAGCCAGTACACGCCGGTGGGCGAGCACCCGGACTTCCCCGAGCTCAACCGCCCCGTAACCGCCCGGGAATACGAAAAGGTCTGCGCCCGCATGGCCGACCTCGACCTCGACGGCTTCATGCAGGAGCGCGCCTCCTCCGCCGGAGAGTTCATTCCCCGGTGGGAGATATGAGTATAAAAACCGTCTCCCCTCTTATTTCCGCAATTTGCGTTTGGCGTCCGAGGGAGCATGAGAGAGCATGAGCGAGAAAAACAGAGCATTTGCCGTTTTTCAAAAAATAATCCGATTTAACGCTTGACAACGGCTTTTGACGGTGTTATCATGTGCAGGCAACTGTAAAAAAGATCAATAACGGAGGAAAACGCAATGAGCACCTATATGCCCAAATCCGAAGCTATCGAGCGCAGCTGGTATGTTCTCGATGCTGCCGGCAAGCCCCTCGGCCGTGTTGCCGCTCAGGCTGCCGTTCTGCTTCGCGGTAAGCACAAGCCCATCTTTGTTCCCCATGTCGACTGCGGCGATCATGTCATCATCATCAACTGCAGCAAGGCTATTCTCACCGTCAACAAGATGGAGAAGAAGATCTACTATCGTCATTCCGGTTACATCGACCACCTGAAGGCCGTCAAGGCTGGTTCCCTGATGAAGTCCCGTCCCGAGCGCGCCATGATGATGGCTGTTCAGGGTATGCTTCCCCACACCAGCCAGGGCCGCAAGGCTCTGACCCGTCTGCGCGTCTACGCCGGCGAAAACCACAAGCACGAGGCTCAGAAGCCCGCTGCA
>JAZSQO010000011.1:0-16344 GCA_045538015.1 Acutalibacteraceae bacterium
TCGGTCTCGGTGACCTTGTAGGTGGTGCCGGCGGGCAGGCCGTAGATAACGGCGGTCTCGCCGTGGGCAAGCTGGATGGTGTCGCCCGACTTGATGGTCGAGGTGGTGGCTCTGGAGCCGGCGGCGCTGAGGGTGATCCTGCCCAGCATACCGGTGGAACCGGCGGCGGGAATTGTCTCGCCCGCGCCGTAGACGCGCAGCTCGTAGCTGCCCTCGGCGTCAAACTCCACCTTGAAGGGGAATTTGAGGGTGGTGTCAACGGAAGTGCCGGTGACCTTGTTGGTGATGGTCAGAGTGCCGGTGGCCACGGGCGGGTCGTAGGCGTTGGAGAAGGCCGCGACGGCGGGTGTGGCGGCGATCGCGCCTTCCGCCTTGCCGCTGGCGGGAGTGGTGACGAAATTCTCGGCGGCGTCCTGAGTGACGGTGTACTTCACGCCGACGACGATGTCGGAAATGGTGACGCTTTCACCGGCCTTGAGGGTGAGCTTGTCGCCGGACTTGATGGTGCCGGAGGCGGAGCCGGTGTAGGGATAGGATTCGGTGCTGTCGAAGGTGACGGTGTAGGTGAACTCCGCGTCGGCGGGAGCGCCCTCGCCGGTGACGGTGCTGCTGATGGTCAGAGCGCCGGTCTCGGGGCCGTTGACCAGCACCTCGGTGGTTTCAAGAGTGAGGTCGGGGAAGAGCGCGTTGGTCATTTCGCAGCGGAGCTTCTTGCCGCCAAGCTCGGGGCCGAAGGTGAACTTGCCGCCCTCGGAGGTGGCGGGAGTGACCTCGGTGGTGCCGTCGAACCACTTGTAGACGGTGTTCTCGCCGTAGACCTCGTACTCGGAGGAAAGGTCGATGACATCGTCAGATTCGATTTCATCGGGGATTTTCACCTTTGCCTGCGGAGCGTACTCGAAGAGTTTGTCTACATTTATACTAACGCCAAATTCCGAAGGCAGAGCGTTAATCAGCGCATCCAGATACTCTTCGGGAAGCATACCTGCCATACTATCCATAATGGCAGGATCGGGCAGGTCGGAGAACATCAGCGCCGCGTTGTCGCCATTAAAGATTATTGAGGCAAAATCGCTCGGCAGATTGAGATCGCTTATATTGGTGTTTTCAAAACTCAGAAGCATCATTATACCGCCACTGCCCTGATTATTGCTGAGGTCGAGTGAGGATATGGCGGTGTTGTGACAACAGAGCATAATGAGATTTGTCATATTGGACACATCCAGAGTGCTCAGCTTGGTATCATTCACTAAAAGTACCCCAAGATTGGTTGCTGTACTTAAGTCAATGGACGCAATGTCGTTGCCGCTTATGGCTATTGTTTCCATTTTGGAGAGGTCATCAGGAATCTGAAGGGTTTCGCTGGTCAGGGTATTGTTGCTGCAAGCTAACGTAGTAAGTTCAGTACAGTCTGAAACATCCAGTTCAGGGATGTTGTTATTGCAGCAATCTAAGACTATAAGCGCAGGATTAGCTGAAACATCCAGAGCGTTAAGGCTGTTGTTGCTGCAATATAGATCCTCAAGTTTGGTGTTTGACGAAATATCCAGATCGGTCAGTGCGTTGTGGTCGCAGTACAATGTCGTAAGTTCGGGATTAGCTAAAACATTCAGAACATTAAGGTTGTTGTCGCCGCAAAACAGAGCATCAAGCTTTGGGCTATTTGTAAGATCCAGTTGGGTTAGCGCATTATTGCTGCAATCCAGAACTGTGAGTTCCGGATTATTTGAAACATCCAGATTTGTGAGTGAGTTATTTTCGCAGTGTACTTCCTCAAGCTTTGGGTTGTTCGAAAGATCCAGTTCAGTCAGCGCATTGTCGTTGCATTCTAATGTCTCAAGTTCGGGAGATCCTGAAAGGTCCAGTTCGGTAACGCCGCAGTTTTCGCATCGGAAAGTATTAAGTGGTACAACATCAGGACCGTAAATCTTGATAGTGTCACCTTTAACGGTTCCTTTGGGTCTATAGAGGTTGCCATGACTGTTAACAGAACCGTAAGGCGTAAGTGTTCCGTCACCCCAGTCGATAAGTAAATAGGTACCGCTTTCAAACCACAGGTATAATTCCGCCTGACTGCCAACCGGCAGGTTTGTGTTAAAGGAAACCAGAAGCTCCATGTTCTCGGTAATTTTCGTTTCGGTGGTGGTGAGGGTCATGCCGGGGAAAGCGCTGTTGGTCATCTCGCAGTAGATTGACTGGTCGATAACAGCCGAGTCATAATTAAAGCCGAATTTGCCGCCACTTAAAGTTTTGGGATATACTCGGTTGCCATCAGCAGCATTGTACCACTTGTATGTAGTGGCACTGCCGTCAATATTAAGCTCGGAGGAAAGGTCAACAGTACCTTTGATGTAATTTGTTTCGGCAGGGATTTCTATCGGAGCCTGAGGGCTTAAAGCCATATTAGAGGGGGGAGTTGCCGGAAGTTTCAGTGTGGAGAACTGAAGCTTGTTTTCGGTGCAGGAGAATGAATCAAGGATTTCGCAGTCGCTTACATCAAGCTCGGTAAGCTGATTGTTATCGCACATCAGCAACTCAAGGGCGGTGCAGCCGTCAAGGTTAAGGCTGCTGAGCTCATTGTCAAAACACAAGACACCGTAAAGGTCAGCATTACCGGAGAGGTCAAGCGTGTTTATCTTGTTGCTGAAACAGCAAAACTCAACGAGCTTCTTGCAGTTGGAAAGATCCAGCGAGGTGAGCTGGTTTTCGTTGCAGTACAAATATATAAGCTTCGGACAGCCTGTAACATCAAGAGAGGTCAGGTTGTTGCCTGCACAGCCAAGGTCGGTGAGTTCAGGGCAGTTAAGGCTGAGCGAGGTAAGACCCTCGTGGTCGCAGTCGAATACGGTGATGTCACCGGTGGAGTATATCCTGATCGGACCGCTTCCGGCAATTGTTCCTGTGATGGTGTTGTAATTATATTCATATCTGACAGGATTACCGTCGCCCCAGTCGATGAAAGTGGGATTGCTTCCGCTTGCGATTAATTTGATAATCGACACCTTTTCGCCAACAGCCTGGTTGGTGGTAAAGGTTATCTGCAGAGTGCCGACATCCTCGGCCAGAGGCTCGTCGGCAAGCAGCATCACATCAGAGGGCGAAACATCGCCGGCGCTGACAAGGACATTGTCCTTGGCGTCTCCGGCGCTGACAAGGACATTGTCCTCGTCTTTGGCGTCGCCGGAGCTGACGGCCTTGTCGTCAGTATTCACCGCGTCACCCGCGGAAACGGCGGGCTGGCCTGCCTCAAGAGCCGCCCTCGCGGAGGGCAGCGCGTTGGAGAGAACGCTGACCACCATAAGCAGCGCGAGGGCTATTATGGTCAGCTTCTTTCCGGCGTACTGAAGTTTTCTGGAACAATTCAGGTTCATGATTCTGTTCGCCCTTTCTTTTTTACCTCGAATTTTCAAACACTTTTACTAAACCAGACTCCGCAAAGGTGGAATTGTATGCTGTCCGCCCTGCCCAAGGATAGAATTACGCAAAAAAAGATAGCAATGTTGCAAACGGATACAATTTCACGGATGAATATATCTGATTATATCATGCGCAGGCACATAACGCAAGTGGAGGATGAAAGAAAATGTAATCGGTTTCTAAATGCGAAAACCGGCTTTTCCACGGATTGCTCATAACGGAAAGTCGGAGTGCCCCGGCCAGCGGCCATTGATTCTGGAAAGATCAGTCTGGGAGTTGATACCGCACTCGTGATAAAGTATAATATATCCGTAATATGCACCGGCTTCCCCGGGACAGCTTGTTCCCGACGGGTGCCCTTTGCGAAGGATATATAATTTCACGAAAACGAGAATAAAAAGGATGTATAACGATGAAAAAAAGAATATCCCTGATCCTCTGCCTGAGTATGCTGTTTCTTCTGGCTCCGCAGTACGGCGCGCGGGGAGCGTATTCGGTCTTTGAGCATTCGGACAGCTACCGGCAGAGCGATTATTACGCCCGCCTGACCGAAGTGGAACTCACCGGGAATTACCGGAGGGACATCGTGGAGGTTGCACGGTCTCAGCTCGGATACCACGAGGGCGGCACCGCCTCGGACATAGGCGGAGACTCTCAGGGCAAAAAGAATTTCACCGAATACGGCAGAAACTTCGGCATCGAGGGCGACAGCTGGTGCGCTGTGTTTGTATGGTGGTGCGCCCGTCAGGCCGGAGTACAGGAAAGCGTCATACATAAGACCGAGTGGGCAAAATCCCATCTGCAGCCCTTTGCCAGCCAGCCCTTCGGGCAGGCCGCCGTGCAGCCGGGCGACATAGCCTTTGTGGACACCGGCGGAAACGGCAGAGAGGGCCATGTGGGCATCGTTTCCGAGGTTTCGGACGCGGAGGTAAGGGTGATCGAGGGCAACACCTCCAACGCCGTCATGGAGCACACCTACTCCCGCGCCACCGGCAAACGGCTGACCGGCTCCGGAAATGTGAGAATCCTGCGCGTCGGTTCGCCCGATTACTTCGGCGAGAATGTTCCCTACGACACCTACAGCACCGTCACCGTGTACGCTCCGGGCGTTCAGGCCTATTCCTCGGCGGGCGGCAGGAAAACCGAGGTGCTGGACAGCCGGGATTATATGCTGCTCTCCCGGGATTCCGTCGATGAATGGGTGCAGATCGTTGCCTCGGACGGCCTTGGAACCTGCTTTATAAAGTCGGACGAAGCGGTTTTCACCGTGCGCGATCTGCCGCCCATAACCGGCTACAACGCATGGGGGGATATGTGCACAGCGGCGGCGGCCACGGCCACCACAGCAGCCGCCACGGCCACAACCGCCACGACCACAACCGCCACGACCACAACCGCCACGACCACCACCACCACCACCACGAACACCACGACCTCAACAACCACCACGACCACCACCACAACAACCGCAGCAACCACCACAACCGAGACAGCCACCGCAGCCTCAGCGGAAATCACGACCGTACTTCCGACCTCCGACACCGTCCCGTCATCCTCGGCCTCAACTGTCCCGTATGAGCCGCCGGAGGAGCCGCCTATGGAGGAGTGGGCAATGAGCAAAGAGCAAAGGGCGGAGAAAATCGCCGTCGCCCTTGCGGTGATATCCGGAGCGGTTGCCCTTGGATGCCTCTGGGGAATCCTCCGCGGAAGAAAGTACCGATGACGGATGGTTCAGGGCAAGCCTGAGCGTTCATCGCGGAAAAATAAACAAACCGTCTGCCGCTTTGCCCGGCAGACGGTTTTCTCGCTTTTACCGAAGGAATGACGATTGGAGCAGCCCGGGCGGAGAAATCCGCGATTTCTGCCGGGACAGGTGCGGCGCGGGAAATAATACAACAATTGCGGAAGATAAAATATCCCTTTTTTCTTCGTTGTGTGTTAATATATTCCCGTGGAAAGGCTTGTGATTCGATCCGGGATTCTGCCGGAGCGGAAAGACTGACCGCGATCAACCGCAAAGGAGATGTACCGATGGCAGATATCAGAGGCGACCGCTCCGAGCTTCTTCATTATGATAATCCCGGATTTTCGGTGTTCTTCAGAAAAAACAATATCCCATCGTGGTGCACCTTTACGGATATGTCCGTCCACTGGCACGACGAGGTGGAGTTTATCTATGTCATTTCGGGAAGCATCGGCTATTTTGTCAACGGTACAACTCTTCACATCCCTCAGGGGCATGGCCTTTTTGTCAACTCCCGCCAGCTCCATCTCATCCTCCGGAGCGGTCAGGACTGCGTTCTCTATTGCCTGATATTCCACCCGACCATGCTGTGCTCCTCCTCCGCCATCGCGAAAAGCGTCTCCGATATTGTGACCGGCGATATCCCGTATATCACTCTCGACGGCGCGGACGAGGACAGCCGGCGCGTTCTTGACGGCATCGCCTCCATCGACGGTCTGTCCGACGATATCGACGGCTGGTTCGGCGCTATGCGTGCCCTTTACAGCATATGGCAGGGACTCCACCACAAGGCCAATGTCGCCGGCTGGGAGGACACCGCAGCCGGCGGCGACCTTGTCGTCACAAGACAGATGATGCTCTTCGTGCAGGAACATTGTTCGGAGGATTTTTCCCTCAGCGACATCTGCCGGGCAGGCAGTGTGGGCAGAACCAAGTGCAGCGAGCTTTTCAGAAAATACCTCAACACCACACCCATGGGATATGTTCGTGATTACCGCATTGAAAAGAGCATAAAGCTTATGGAGGCCGGAATGACCGTTTCCGAGGCAGCCCGCAGCACCGGTTTTTCCGAGCTTTCCCGGTTTTCAAAGGTATTCAGATCCAGAATGAACATGAGTCCCAGAGAATACATGGAAAAAAGGAGGAGGGGAGAGCGATGAGCGTCATCGGCGTGTACGGCTATGTGATACGAACCCGCATCATCCGCAGCCTTGCCTATAAATTCGACGTCTACGGAAACATCCTCATGCAGACCATTATAATGACGGCAAACGCGTTTTTCTGGCGGGCACTGTACGGCAATTCTCAGGTCAGCGCCGAGGCAACGGCGGAGGATATGCTCACCTATACCGTCGTCTCGGCGGCTATCTCCATTATTCTGTCCACCAATGTTGAGCGCCGCATCACCCAGAGCGTGCAGAAGGGCAGCATAGCCATTGATATGCTCCGCCCGGTCAATATCTTCGGCGTGTTCTTCGCGGAGGACATCGGCGCCCTCATCGCCCTTGTGTTCCAGAATCTTCTGCCGGTGCTGGCCATCGGCTGTCTGGTCGCCCGGCCTCCGATACCGGCTTCTCCCGCCGCCTTCGGACTTTTCCTCGTGAGCCTCTGCATGGCCTTTTTCATCAACTGGCTGCTTGCCGTGGTTTTTGGAATGTGGTCCTTCCGGGTGGTCAACATGGACGCCCTCATTCAGGTCAAAAAGCATCTCATCCGGCTGCTGTCCGGAAGCATAATACCCATCTGGTTTTTCCCCAAGGGACTCCGCTCGGTGCTTGAGCTGCTTCCCTTTGCCTATCTTTATCAGCTTCCCCTCGATTTCTTCATCGGTCACTACGACACCCAAAGAGCGGTGCGCGGGCTGGCCGTGCAGGCCTTCTGGCTGATTTTGCTGTGGCTGGTTTTCCTCTTCCTGCAGAAGAGAGTGACCAGACGACTTATGGTGCAGGGAGGATGACGCCGTGAAAACACTCAGACACTATCTCAATGTCACCCTCGGGTGCATCCGCCTTGCCTTCCTCACCATCGTGGAATATCCCTCCGCGGTGGCCGGCTGGCTTATATCCAATCCGCTGCAGTTCATTGTAGGCTTTGCCACCATTCGCTTTGTTGTGGAGGAATTCGGCTCCATCAACGGCTGGGACGGCGGACAGCTGGCTTTTCTGTACGGCCTGTCGGTGCTGTCCCACGCGCTGTCGATGATCTTCTTCGTGCAGGGCTGGTTCATGGGCTATTCCGTTATCGACGGCGAATTTGACCGCTACCTCACCCGTCCCATGTCGGTGATATATCAGTTCTTCTTCACGCAGATAAACATCTTCGGCGTTACCGACCTTGTGCCGGGAATTATCGTGTTCATCTACGGCTGCCGTCAGGTCTCCTTCGCGTGGAGCCTGCGCAATGTGCTCATGCTGCTGGCGCTGCTGGCCGGAGCCACCCTCATCCGCGGCGGAATATATATTATGATAGGCACCACCTCCTTCTTCACCCGAAGCGTCAACGACTTCGGCGGATACACTCAGGAGATATTCGACAAGACCACCATGTATCCCCTTTCCATGTATCCCGAGTCGGTTCAGTTCCTGCTCACCTACATCATCCCCATCGGCTGGGTCTCCTTCTATCCCGTCTCCGGTCTGCTGGGCAAAGGCTTCTGCGCCGCGCCCCTTGTCACGCTGGTTATCGGAATAACCGTGATCTCCATTGCCGCCGTGATATTCAAGGCCGGCCTGAAGCGATACGAAAGCGCCGGCAGCTGACCGGTTATCCGCCCATAGTGCAATCTCTGAAAAGTGAGGCGATTTTTATGATTGAGATAAAAGACATCGGCAAAACCTACCACTCCGTGAAGAAGGGCAAGGGCATCTCCGGCGCGGTAAAGGGCCTTTTCAAAAAAGAGACCACTCTTATCCGAGCCGTGGATCACCTGAGCTTTACCATCGGCGACGGCGAGATGGTGGGCTTCATAGGGCCGAACGGCGCCGGAAAAAGCACCGCCATCAAAATGATGTGCGGCATACTCACTCCCACCGAGGGCGAGATACTCTTTGACGGACTGAACATCACAAAGCACCGCAAGGAGGTGGTCCAGAACATCGGTGTCGTCTTCGGCCAGCGCACCCAGCTCAACTGGGATCTGCGGCTGGGAGAGACCTTCGAGCTGCTCCGGCGGATATATCGCATCGAAAAGACACAGTACCAGAGCACTCTCCGCGAGCTGGACGAAATCCTCGGCATAAACGAGCTTATCGACAAGCCGGTGCGCCAGATGTCGCTGGGTCAGCGTATGCGCGGCGATCTTGCCGCCGCCATGCTTCATTCGCCCAAGGTTCTCTTCCTCGACGAGCCTACCATCGGTCTGGATGTGGAATCCAAGTACGCCCTGCGCCGCTTTGTCCGGAGCATCAACGAACAGCGAGGCACCACCGTGCTCCTCACTACCCACGACCTCGGCGACATCGAGCAGCTTTGCCGGCGCATAATCATCATAAACCGAGGCCGTCTGATGGAGGACGGTGATCTCAGCCGGATAGTGGAGCGCATCGCGCCCTATCGCACCCTGAAGGTTGAATACTACGACGAGAGCTGTCCCACCCACGAGCGATGCGAGCTTATCTCCCACAGCAGCAATATCGCCGAGTACAGATTCAGAAAATCGGAGATCACCGCCGCTGCCCTCATCGCCGATCTCTCCCGGCACGCACCGATCAGGGATCTGTCCATAGAAGAAGCCGGCATAGACGATATCATAAGAATTGCCTACGGCCAGAGCGGCGCGGAAGGCGCCTGCCGGTAACGGATTACAAAAGAAAGCGAGGGAAAACGTTATGACAGAGCTCAGCAAGAATATCATCTCAGAGAATCCCGGCGAGGATACCGACGCAATAAGCACTCCCGCTTCCGCACCCTCCGACGGAATCTCAGAAGCCGAAGAAACCGCGGCCGCCGGGCCTGAGGACAAGGACGAGGATATCCCGGTGGTCTGCCCGGAGGGTATGTCCGACTACGAGTTTGACGAATACTACGCCGCCATCTCCATGCCCGACTACGAGGACATTCCCGATGACGACGAGCGATACATATCCAACTCCAGCAGAATGCGAACCTTCCTTCAGGAAAAGCAGAGCGCGGAGCCGGTTCCTTCGCTCACCGCTCCGGCAAGGAAAACCCTCCGAGGAGCCATAAGCAACTTTGTCTACCACCACAGATTCCTCAGTATTCTTATTGCCGCAGCCATCATCGCCGCCGCAATATGGGGAGGCGTTGCCTACAGCCGCGGCCGTGTGGACTACAGCATCGGCATTTACACCGAGGATATGAGCTTTTCCCGTGAAGAGCTTTCAGCCATAGAGCGGTCGCTGGCCGCCTACGGCAAGGACATCAACAATGACGGCCGGGTGGTGGTCAGAGTGCGGGCCTACAATCCCATCGGCGACGATGCGTGGACCTTTTTCACTCAGACCGCATATCTGAAGCGCGACCTCTACGGCGACGGCAAGCACGGCAGCCGCATCAACGACATTCTCATAACCGACAAGGCGGTCAGCGACATTCTCCGCGGCAGCTACGGCACCAATTTCTTCGACAAGCTCAGCGGAGACGAATACTGGGTGAACATCAGCGGTACCGTCCTGCCCGACGAAATTCCCGACGGCCTCGGAATCATGCTGCTCAGCCGCAATATGTACATCGACCGTGAGATCTCCGTGCCCCGCTACAACAACGCAAGAGGGCTTATAGAGACGATCGCCGAGCGAAACGATGGGCTCTTTGACTTCTGAGGCTCTTGCGACGCTGTGGCCTCCGCACCGGACACAGAACAGAATATATGAACAAACGGGAGGTGCCGCAGTGTTTTGCGGCACCTCCCGAAATGTTTTTGCGGAATCTGAAGAGTGGGGGAGAAAGGGTACCGATCGACTTGGTTATTGGTTGACATTTTTTGCTATAAGGTGTAAAATGATTCAATGAATTTATAGAATATGGTTAAAATGACCATAACAGATAATTGTAAATAAAAAGTTACATCCGCGCAATGGGAGTGGAGTAACAAAGGAAAGCTATGAGTGATAATAACCGTAAAAAGATGCTTGGGGCGATCGTGCTGTTTCTGGTTGCGGCTGCGTGTTTGTTAAGCTCAACTCACTGCCGGATCGAGAAACGCGAAAGCACTGACGCATATTGTGAGACTGCCGTTGATATGGAGAAGCGCGCCGACGTGATTGAAGGCGTCATAGTGGACAGTTACGGCGAAGTAATTACCCAGGCGGAAGACTACGGCATCAGCGGACAGTGTGTTCAGAAGCATTTTGGCTGCCTGGTCGGCTTTAATGATCCGGAATGCGGAAGCTTCGGATTAAGAGGAAAATTCTCCGATTATCTGTATACGCCGGACAATTCCGGACACGGCGCGAAAATCGTGCTTACAGTGGACAGTGCTTTGCAGAATTATATTGGCGATCAGATGGCAGGCATCAACGGCTCCGTGATTGCAATGGAGCGTGATTCCGGAAGAATCCTTGCTCTTGTATCCTCGAATGACGACTTTCCGGATGTAAACAGAATACCGGAAATGACCAAGGAGATTTTTGATAGCGCAGTGCTTCCGATAACAGCCTACGGATATGCTGACTCGGAAACGCCGGGCAGCGTTTTCAAAATCATTACAGCCTGCGCCATTATTGAAAACAATATGGAGAATCAGAAATATACCGACATGGGAATTGCGGAAATCGGGGCTTTTTCCATTCGGAACGCCCATCACAAGGTGTACGGAGATGTGTCGCTCAGGGACGCCTTTGCGCATTCGGTCAACACTTACTTTGCGGCGATGTCAGCGGAACTGGGGTGTGATGTCATTGAGCGGAAGAGCCGTGCCTTTCTGCTGGGAGAGGACATAGAACTTGATTTTACCACGCTGACGTCGGTGGTCGATATGAAGGCAGATATTCCGGAGATGGCGGCAATAACCGGATACGGTCAGGGCTACACGCAGGTCACGCCTCTACATATGGCGATAATTGCGTCGGCAGTGGCTAATGGCGGCGAGATGATTGAGCCGTATCTGGTGGATTCGATTGTTCGCGGAGAAAAGACGATCTATACCGGCCGGAGCGAGGTTCTTGCCAGACCGATTTCGGCGGAAACGGCGGAAATGGTAAAGGATATAATGCACTATACCGCAGTGGAATCCTACGGAATTGACAGCGAGAAATATGGAATGATCTGTGCAAAAACTGGCACCGCAGAGCTCACCAACGGCCTGAATCACGCTTATCTGGTTACATTCAACGATGAGTATATTGTTGTTGCCAGCCGCAACGACACCATGGAATACGGCATTTCACTCAAGGACATTGTCCTGAGCGTATATGACCGGCTGATGTCAAAGGGAGGCGAATAAATGGCGGGGAAAATCCGGTTTTTTTTCGAAAAAACAAAAGAATACGGCGGCGCCGCAGCCTCGTCCATTCGCGCCAGGATAAGGAAATGCCGGGATATCGTTGGGAAACGGCTTTCCTCGTTCAGGTGGACGAAAGGCCGTGCAGCGGTTCTGTGCTGTGCGGGTCTGGTGTCACTGTTTCTGCTCGTTATGTACGGCCCGTTCAAAGGGCTGAGTGATCTGTATATCACCACAGCCATGCATACCAGCGACCACCGGTATCTTGCCCGAATGTTCTATTCGGATGAATACATTAATCAGGTTTTGGAGAGAAACTGTGTCAGCGAACCGAGCAGCTCGGTCTCAACTCCCGTAAGCGGAGAACGCAGTGATAGTATCCGGGTTGTTGAAATATGGGAAGATGGTCTTTCCGGTTATCTGCTTATCGTTTCCGACCCGTCCCGAATAGGGATCGTTCCCTGCGGAAACGGTGGCGGTATGCTGCTGGAGGATATAGCGGAGCAACACGGTGCCGCTGCAGCTATAAATGCCAGCGGATATATCAGCAAAGCACAGACCGATGTCCCGAACGGTCTGGTGATATACGACCATAAAGTGGTTCACAAGTGCGACAGTGACAAGCATTCCTTCCTTGCGATTGATGACGAAAGCCGGCTGCATTTCGGCGTGCTGAGCGAAAGGGAGATAATCAATCGCAGCTACCACAGTGTGATCGACTTCGGGCCGCTGCTCATCCTTAACGGAGAGCCGAGCGAGATATCGGGCTACGGTACCGGGCTTTCCGCTCGGACAGCCATCGGACAGACAGCGGACGGCGAGGTGCTTCTTCTGGTGGTTGACGGTATGCAGGTGAGCACTCTGGGAGCATCCCTTCAGGATATACAGGACATCATGCTTAGTCACGGTGCCGTCAACGCAATATCCCTCGACGGAGGCTCCTCATCCAGTATGTATTACAATGGAGAAATAATTAATAATCCCAGCCAGGGGAAGAACGGCAGGGTAATACCCAACGCCATCATAGTAAAATGACTTTGTAAAGGAGCGCCTTGCAATGAAAACCAAACTGATAAAAATCGTCACGGTGCTGATAGCGGTAGTAATTTGTCTGGGAACAGTAGGCTATGCAATCCCTGAGGAAGGAATATCCTTTGATATCGGCAGATATTCCTTTAACATATCCGGATTTCGCGGCTTGTTCGCCGACGCGGTTGCCGACAGAACCAATACCTATGAAATAATTGACAACGGCGACGGCACCGCGTGGATCAGGGCGTATATCGGCGAGGAGACCGAAATCGTGATACCGCCGGTTATCGACGGCCTTACCATAACAGAGATCGGCCCGTACGCATTTTCTGATTGTGTTGAGATGACCAGCGTGGTTATTCCCGACACGGTCACGGAGATCGGAGATTTTGCGTTCTATCAGAATCTCCATCTTTCCCAGGTGACATTGCCGGACAGTGTGAGCCATATTGGTTACTGTGCGTTTGGAAATACTCCGTGGCAGAGGTCGCTGATAGAAACTTCTGAGGGACCGTATGTAACAGTAGCAGATAGTCTGCTTGCCTTTAAGGGCTCCGGTGAGGTAGTTATTCCTTCGCATATCAGAACGCTGGCAGCGAGCGCTTTCGACGAGGCAGAGGTTACCCGCGTGGTCATCCCGGAGGGCGTAACATATTTGCCCGGATACACCTTCTTTTATTGCGATACTTTGAAAGAGGTTGTTCTTCCGTCGACACTTACGGAAATAGGAAACGGTGCGTTCCGTTATTGCAGCAGCCTTGAAAAGGTGAATCTTGAAAATGTTGAAATAATAGGCGGCGAGGCATTTTCCTCATGTGAGAAGCTGGAGGAGGCCGATCTTTCCTGCGCGACTGAAATAGGAGCAGGTGCTTTTGAGAACTGCAGCTCAATCGGTAAGGTGACATTTGGTGCCGAGGCAGTATCGATCAAGTATGATGCGTTCAATGGATGCACCGCTATTACCAGCATTAACATTCCCGGCGATGATTCCGAAATATATGGCGAGGCTTTTTCCGGGTGTGCCAGCCTCACGGATGTGGAATTCAGCGAGAATATCGCGCTGGTAGTTGGCACTGCTTTTAATAACACTCCGTGGCTGGAAAATAATGAGGGCTTCGGCATAGTCAACAATGTCCTGATGTTTTATGTTGGCAATGATGCCGAGGTTACCGTGCCCTCTGGGGTGAAAGAAATAAGGGAATATGTTTTCTCGGATAACGAATATCTGACCAAGATAACTCTTCCTGACTCTGTGGAGGAAATAGGTTATTTTGCGTGCTATGGATGCTCGGAACTGAACACCGTGAATATTCCCGAATCGGTCAGGTATATCAGGGACAGTGCGTTCAGGTATTGTACTAAACTGACATCAATTGATATCCCTGAAAAAATAGAGCATATCGGCGACAACGCATTTTACGGTACTCCATGGTATGAAAATCTCAGCGAAGACTATGTGATTTTCAATAATATACTTGTGAAATGCAATCGGCTCGACACAGAAATAGTCGTTCCCGATGGCGTTACATGGATATGTGAAGAAGCGTTTGACGGATATAGAAAAGAAAAGCCGGATTCGGACACATGGGAAACCTACGCGCAGGATGTTACCAGCATCTATATGCCGGACACGGTGACTCACTTCGGCGGCTTTGAATACTACACTGCTCTTAAGGAAGTCACGCTGCCTGCGTCCCTTACCGAGCTGGGCGACTATGCGTTTTATCGGTGTGAAAAACTTGAATCTGTTGTCATACCGAATAATGTGAATAGAATCGGGAAATGGGCATTTAATGGCTGCACAGCGCTGGAAAGCGTGATCTTCTCTGACAATATTGGGGCGATAGGTGATGCGGCATTCGGCGAATGTTTCAACCTCAAGAGTGTTACCCTTCCCCGAGAGCTTGGCCGTATTGGACAGTCGGCCTTTGAATTTACCGGAATCGAAAGTGTCACCATGTATGACAACATTGTGCAGATCGGAGAGCGTGCATTCAAGGGATCGGATATCATGGGCGGCGATGTGTACTATAATGGTTCGATATCATCGTGGGACAGAATTGACATGAATGGCACGAACTACGACTTCCTCAATTCCAACATTCACTATATCACTTCCGTTGAGGATGCGGCGTCTGATGATATCATCTTTACCGCGGAGGGTAAAGCGGTTGAGCCGGAATCGGTCGAGCTTGTCATGAATAAAACGGCCAACGAAGCCAAGCTCATCGATGCCATAGGTGCCGACAGCGGCGACTGCTATACTTATGACATTTCTCTCAGAGATAAGAGCGGAAACGAGGTTCAGATAGAAAAAGGAACTGTTGAGTGCGTCATCCCCTTCTCCGGCGGCGCGTCATACGACAACCGCAGCGAGTATGAGTTTGCTCTCTATCACTTTGCCGACGGCACGGAAAAAGAACAACTGGACATTTCCGTGGAAAGGGACGGAATAAAATTTGAGGCAGACAGCTTCAGTCCGTATATCCTTGTTTGTGAAAAATTTGATCCCGACACTGTCAGCAGCGTGTCCTACGACGCAAACGGAGGCGTTGATGCTCCGGAATCTCAGATCAAGAAACATGATATTGACCTTGTCCTCAGCACAGCCGTGCCCACCAGAGAAGGCTATATGTTCACTGGATGGAATACCGAATCCGACGGCAGCGGCATAAGCTATGCTCCCGGTGCAGTGTATACGCTGAACGAGGAACTTATGCTCTACGCACAGTGGAGCAGCCGACTTCCCGGCGATGTCAACTCCGACGGTAAGGTGGATATGAAGGATTCCACTGTACTGCGCCGCTATCTTGCCGAATGGGAGGACGTTGATATCGACGAAGCCAATGCCGATGTCAACGGTGACGGAGAGGTGACTCTGATTGATTCCACCATCCTGCGCCGTTATCTTGCAAAATGGGACGGCGTGGCACTTAAGTAAAACCGAGAGGACGCTGATGCAAAGAAAATGTCGGTTGCTCATTTCGGATGAGCATGACAGACCGGTTTTTCACAGATAAAGTTCTGACACAAACAGCGAGAGTCGCCCTATAGGGTGCGGCTCTCGCTGTTTGCTGTTATCTCGCCGCTCATGATGCCTTGCAGAGCCGCGGGCTGCTTGATACTATTGTTTAATAGGGTAGTGTCAAGAATTATGCGCAAATTAGTTTGCAGGAGCTCAAAATGAAGTCGTGAGTATGTTGTTAAACATAGCTCGGCTATGTTTGACGTGATTGACTGACAGCATACGGAAAGGCGCTGGTCAAGGGTGGCGAAGCCACTTGCGCAGCCCTTGACCGGTGACTTTCTGTATGCTACTTTCGGCTAAGCGATGGCGTTGACATCCTCAATCGCCTCAAGATGCTTCATGTTCATATATTTCTTGCAGCCCCATTGAGTACCGGCTACATGACGCAGACGGGCACAGACAAGCATCAGAGCGGAATTGCCGTCAGGAAAACAGCCAACGTCTCTGGTTCTGCGTCTGATCTCGCGGTTAAGGCGTTCAATTACATTGTTGGTGCGGATCCGAGTCCAATGCTCAAAAGGAAAATCGCAGTAAGTCAGTGTTTCATCTACACTGTCCTCGACCTTTTTAGCCGCTTCTTTGAGCTTCATTGCTTTCAGTTCCTCGACAACGGCTTTTGCCTTTTCTCTGGCAGCTTTCTTGCTCTCCTGAGAATGTATTGCCTTGAGCATTTTTGCCACCAGCTTAACCTTTGACTTGGGAACAACGCTGAAAACATTGCGG
>JAZSQO010000129.1:0-7440 GCA_045538015.1 Acutalibacteraceae bacterium
CTAAGACCGCTTGGCCTCCGACTTCGCCGTTTTTTCGCGCGAAAAGCCGCCCCGGCAAGGCTCACGCTTCACCGGGACGGCTGCTTTGTTATACTATAATATGGAAATTACGCTCCCAGAACGTACCAGCTTCCGCCGTACTTGTACAGAACGAAAACGCTTTCGCTCTCCTCGAGCACCTGAGCGTCGGCGGGAATGTCGCCGGCGCTGACGGCATCGGCGCCGCTGACCACATCGCTGGCGCTGACGGGCATCTGAGCCGCGTAGGCCTTCATGTTCACGGTGTACAGACGGGCGGCCTGCACCTTTTCGCCGGCTCCTTTGCTCATGCCCTCCACCTCGGCGATGACGGCGCCCAGCTGGTCTCCCTCGGCGTCAGCCGCGGTGTAATCATAGGCGATGCGATAGCCGCCGCTGACGGCCTTCATGCCGTCGATGGTGGCCTGATAGCTGGAAAGCAGGTAATCCTCGCCCGCGCCGATGGTCTCCAGCAGGCTCATCATGGGAGGAGCGGCGGTCAGCTCCACCAGCTTGCCGGCGTCGCCGGCGTTGAGGGCGGCGAAGTACTCGTTGAACACTCTGTCGGCCTCGGCGGCATCGTCCACCACGTCGGAGCCGGAGACATCGGAACCGGAAACGTCAGAGCCGGAAACATCGGCGGCCGAGGTGACGGGAGTCACGGTGCCTTCGTCGGCGGTGTCATCGGCGGGAGCCTTGGCTCCGCAGCCGGTCAGGGCCAGAGCCATGAGCAAAGCCGCCGCGGCGGCCGCGATTTTACTGATAAGTAATTTTTTCATTTTGTCCTCCGCTTTCGCGGCACTCCGCCGCGTATGAATGTTTTGTTGCGCGCCCGACACTTCACCGCGCGGGCAGACTGCTTATATAATATTGTTTTTGGCTCTGTTTGTCAAATGAAAAATGGATGAGCACCCGTCGGAGGAGAGGAAAGTTTGTTATCTTTTTGTCAATCTCATTTAACAAAAACACGCAAACCGCCGGAGCGCAAGGTTTTTGCCGATTTTGCTTGTTACAACTTTAACGAAGTCCAAAATAAATGTTGACAAATGTTGCCGGGCTACATATAATGAATTTAAGCGCACTTTGCAGTGCCGAAACACAAATATAAATTTATTCGGAGGTATTGTCACCATGGCAAGAGTTTACAATTTTTCCGCAGGCCCTTCCTGCCTGCCCGAGGCTGTTCTTGAGCGCGCTGCCGCTGAAATGCTGGAGTGCAACGGTTCCGGCCAGTCGGCCATGGAGATGAGCCATCGTTCCAAGGAATATCAGGCCATCATCGACAACTGCGAGGCTCTGCTCCGCGAGCTGATGAACATTCCCGACAACTACAAGGTCCTGTTCCTTCAGGGCGGCGCCCACCTGCAGTTCGCCATGCTGCCCCTCAACCTGATGAACAAGTCCGGCAAGGCCGACTTCGTCCTCACGGGCCAGTGGGCCACCAAGGCTCAGAAGGAAGCCGCCCGCTACGGCGAGGCCAACATCGTCGCCTCCAGCAAGGACGACACCTTCTCCTACATTCCCAAGCTGGATAAGTCCACCTTCACTCCCGACGCCGACTACTTCCACATCTGCGTCAACAACACCATCTACGGCACCCGCTTCGTCGAGTTCCCCGACACCGGTGATGTTCCCCTGGTCGGCGACATTTCCAGCTGCATCCTCTCCGAGCCCATCGACGTTTCCAAGTTCGGCGTTCTCTATGCCGGCGCTCAGAAGAACCTTGCCGGTGCCGGTGTCACCATCGTCATCATCCGCGAGGATCTGATCGGCAACGCCCGCGAGTTCACTCCCACCATGCTGGACTACAAGACCCACGCCGACAACGGCTCCATGTACAACACCCCTCCCTGCTACACCATCTACATCGCCGGTCTGGTGCTTGAGTGGGTCAAGGCTCAGGGTGGTCTGGAGGCCATGAAGGCCATCAACGAGAAGAAGGCCGCTCTGCTCTACAACTTCCTCGACAATTCCGAGATGTTCAGCAATCCCGTCAATCCCGAGGATCGCTCCCTGATGAACGTCACCTTCGTCACCGGCGACGCCGATCTGGACGCCAAGTTCGTCGCCGAGGCCAAGGCTGCCGGCTTTGTCAACCTGAAGGGCCACCGCTCCGTGGGCGGCATGAGAGCCTCCATCTACAACGCCATGCCTTACGAGGGCGTTGAGAAGCTGGTCGAGTTCATGAAGAAGTTCGAGGCCGAGAACAAGTAATCAATCCCGATAACACACCGCTCCCCGCGGAATATATACGAAAGAGAGATAAATCATGGAAAAGAAAAAGATCCTTACTCTCAACAAGATCGCCAAGGTCGGTCTTGATCGCTTCAGCGACAACTACACTGTCGGTGATTTCGTAGAGAATCCCGACGGCATCATGGTTCGTTCCGCCGCCATGCACGACATGGAGCTCCCCGAGAGCCTGCTGGCCATCGCTCGCGCCGGCGCCGGCGTCAACAATATTCCCATCGACAAGTGCACCGAGAAGGGCATCGTCGTCTTCAACACTCCCGGTGCCAACGCCAACGCCGTCAAGGAGCTGGTCATCGCCGCTCTGTTCCTTTCCTCCCGCCGCATCGTTCCCGGTGTTGAGTGGGCCAAGACCCTCAAGGGCAACGGCGCCGAGGTCGGCAAGATGGTCGAAAAGGGCAAGAGCCAGTTTGTAGGCCCCGAGATCAAGGGCAAGAAGCTGGGCGTTATCGGTCTGGGCGCCATCGGCGTTCTGGTGGCCAACACCGCTTATTCTCTGGGCATGGAAGTTCTGGGCTACGATCCCTATCTGAGCATTGACGCCGCCTGGAGCCTCTCCCGCCACACCCGTCACGCCGCCACCCTCGATGAGATCTACGCCGAGTGCGATTACATCACCGCTCACGTTCCCGTGAACAACGAGACCCGCCACACCTTCAACGCCGATTCCATCGCCAAGATGAAGGACGGAGTCCGTCTGCTCAACTTCTCCCGCGGCGAGCTGGCTGACAATCAGGCCATCATCAGCGCCGTGAACACCGGCAAGGTGGGCTGCTATGTTGTCGACTTCCCCTCCGACGAGCTTCTGGGCGTTGACGGCGTCATCGCTATCCCCCATCTGGGCGCTTCCACTCCCGAGTCCGAGGACAACTGCGCCGTTATGGCCGCCGACGAGCTGCGCCGCTACCTCAAGTACGGTGCCATCAAGAACTCGGTCAACCTCCCCAATGTGGACTGCGGCCGTGTTGAGGATCATCGCATCTGCGTTATCCATCGCAACGTTCCCACCATCATCACCCAGCTTTCCGGCGTTATGTCCGGCGAGGGCATCAACATCGAAAACCTGCTCTCCAAGTCCAAGGGTGAGTACGCCTACACCGTCATCGACTTCGGCGGCGATCTGTCCGACGCCGGCGTTGAGGCTCTCAAGGCCATCGACGGCATCATCCGCGTGCGTGTTCTCTGAGACGCTTAATCCTAACCTTTAAATATCGCGTTTTTTCGCAGGCCGGTCGGGTGCTTATCGCATCCGGCCGGTTTGTTTTTGTATTTTTCTCCATGCCGGTGGGCACAATAACCGCTGTCGGATATTCCTACTAAAAAGACAGAAAAGGATGGTAACGGATATGCTTACAGCTTTGCCCGACAGCAACATCAGCGTTGTGACCGCCCGGCAGGTGTTCGATTCCCGTGGCAATCCCACGGTGGAGGCTCTTGTGCTGCTCTCCTGCGGAGCCAGAGGGCGCGCAATGGTTCCCAGCGGAGCGTCCACGGGCCAGTATGAGGCTCACGAGCTGAGGGACGGCGGCACGGCCTACGGAGGCAAGGGCGTGCTCAGCGCCGTGGAGAATATAAAAGGAGAGATCTTCGAGGCCATCCGGGGAATGGATGCCCAGAATATCTCCCGGATCGACCGAACCATGCTGGAGCTGGACGGCACGGAAAACCGCTCGAGGCTCGGTGCCAACGCCATTCTGGCCGTATCCCTCGCCGCGGCCAAGGCGGCTGCCGCTGCCTGCTCTCTCCCTCTTTACCGCTGGCTGGGCGGCATAAACGCCGTGCGGATGCCGGTGCCCATGATGAACATTCTCAACGGCGGCGCCCATGCCGACAACAGCGTGGACATTCAGGAGTTTATGATAGTGCCCAAGGGCGCGCGGAGCTTTGCCGAGGCCATGAGGATGTCCACCGAGGTTTATTCCTCCCTCAAAAAACTGCTCAAATCCTACGGCCACACCACCGCCGTGGGCGACGAGGGCGGCTTTGCGCCCGACCTTGCCGAGGACGAGGAAGCTCTGCGGCTCATCTGCGACGCCATAGAGGCGGCGGGCTACGTCCCGGGCACGGACATCTGCATCGCTCTGGACGCGGCGGCGGGAGAATGGGAGGAGGCAGAGGGCTATCGCCTGCCCAAGCGGGGCGTGCGCATGACCACCGACCAGCTGTGCGATTATTTTGCCGGGCTGTGCTCCCGATATCCCATCATCTCCCTTGAGGATCCTCTGGGGCAGAACGATTTTGAGGGCTTTGCCCGGCTGACCGCCCGGCTCAGCGGCGTGCAGGTGGTGGGCGACGATCTTTTCGTCACCAACACCGCCCGGCTGAAAAAGGGCATAGAGCACAAGAGCGCCACGGCTATTCTCATCAAGCCCAACCAGATAGGCACTCTGAGCGAGACGCTGGATGCCATCCGCACCGCTCAGGCCAACGGTATGTCCGCGGTCATTTCCCACCGGAGCGGCGAGACCGAGGATTCCACCATTGCCGACATTGCCGTGGCTACCAACGCCGGGCAGATCAAGGCCGGCGCGCCCGCCCGGAGCGACCGGGTGGCCAAGTACAACCGCCTGCTGCGCATCGAATCCCAGCTTCGCCAGCACTGCGATATGCTGGCCGACTGACCCGACAGAGCGTATGGAAGTATTTCTCGACTATGTAAAAGCCTTCTTCGTGGGCGGAGCTCTGTGCCTGATAGGTCAGGTGCTCATCGACCGCACCAAGGCCACTCCGGGGCGGATACTGGTGGGCTATGTCACCGCCGGCGTGGTTCTCTCGGCTCTGGGGCTGTACAAGCCGCTGGTGGAGTGGGCCGGAGCCGGAGCCGCCGTGCCCCTGACCGGCTTTGGCCACACCCTCGCCGAGGGCGTGAAAAAGGCCGTTGCCGAAGATGGCTTCCTCGGCGTATTCACCGGAGGGATCACTGCCGCCGCGGGAGGGATAACCGCCGCAATATTCTTTGGTTATATCTGCGCGGTGCTGTCAAAGCCAAAGGATAAAATGTAAATAAGCCGGGTGAACGGAGGCTGCTGTTCACCCGGCTTGCTTTTTTGTTCCATCCAGATATAATAAATATAAACAAAAACAAAGAACGGAGGGTTGGCCAATGTCCCGCGAGTATGTATGGTCTCTCATTGAGCGAATGACCGTTAAGGAAACTCTCTCCTCCTCCCGCGAAAGCATCAGCTGGAACGCCCATATGGAAGCCCGAACACTGACCGATGCCTCTCTTTATCCAGAGCTGAAGAATATCATTCTTTCCCGCCAGAAGAAAAGTGATAAGGACATACGGAGCGCCGCATATTACACAATGGGCTGCCTGTTTAAGAATTGCCCTTCCACCGAGTATCTCGGGTTTTATCTTTCGCGGCTGGACAGTGAGACCGACAAATATATCCTCTCCTCTGTTCTCGACCGTATCGCCGCACTGCCAGCCCTTCCGGAAGGAATAGATATCCGCCCTGTAATCCGCCTTACATCCAGCGACAAGTGGCTGATTCGCCACAGCGCAATAAATGCCCTCGGCGCCTGTCCGGGCACCGAAAGCCGTGAGGCTCTGTCCCGGTTCCTCTGTCAAACCGACGAAAAGCGGTACCGGTATGAGATAATTTACGCCAGCGCGGCCATGGGGCGTGTCGGTACCGCCGATGAGATTCCTCTGCTGAGACCGCACACTACCAGCCGCGTAAGAGACATTCGATACAGCGCCGCCCAGGCTATAGACGCAATCCTGCAAAGAATCACATAGCCGCCGCTTTCCCTATTCGATTTTGGTATTTGCTATTGATTTTTTGTTCAAATTGTGTTTTACTTGTGTTAGCAATTTCTTAACCATATGAAACCAAAAAAGAAGAAAAGAGGAGTAGAAATGAACGCAAAGAAAACCCTGAAAAAGTACATTGGCCTGTCCGCGCTTCCCAAGATCATCGCGTGGATTCTGACTCTCGCCACCATCGGCTGCGTGGCCATGGCCGTTCAGCAGAAGTCCATCAAGGACGATCTCACCACCGCCGTCGCCTTTGATCCCTATACCGCCGAGTCCGGCGACCTTGTCTACCTTGACCTTGTGGGCGTGAGCAACTGGCTGTACAAGATCGAGAGCGACAGCAGCTCCACCGTTTACTATTCCGCTGAGGACGCCGAGGACAACTGGTACACCGTTATTCTTGGCGAGGGTGAATACAACAAGATGCTCACCCAGCGCACCTACTGGAACCGTTTCGGTGAAAACGATCCCAACGCCGAGGTCTACCGCATTTACGGCACCGCCAAGAAAACCTCCAGCGAAGTCAAGCAGGCACTCACCGATTCCTGGAGCGACAACGGCATCACCACCGTTGCCCTCTATGAGCGTGTGTTCGGCACCACCCACATCGACGCCACCTCCATGCCCTCTGACGGACGCGGCGACGGATACATCCTCGGCGCCATCTTCGCCGGCATTTTTGCCATCGTGACGATGATCGCCAATTCCTCCGTCAACAAGGCTACCAAGAAGAGCCTCAAGCGCATTCAGGCTCTGGGCGAGACTGAGAAGGCCGCTGCCGAGCTGGACAATCCCGTCACCGTTATCGGCAAGAACAAGTGCACCGTTTCCGAGAACTATGTCTTCTCCAAGGGCGCCGGCGTTCTGGTTCCCATCAAGGACATCCTCTGGATGTACAAGCGCGTTATCTCCCAGCGGAGAAACTACCGCACCGTTGTCACCCAGACCAATCTGGTCGCCAACACCTGCCAGGGCAAGGCTGTCAATCTGCTGTCCGTTTCCCGCACCGACCCCAACGGCCTGACCGACGAGCTCATGGCCGCCATCGCCAAGATCAATCCCACCATCCTGCTGGGTCACGATGCCGACACCCGCAAGGAATACAAGGCTCTGCTCAAGGAGTACAAGACCACCGGCAAGAGACCTGCCGACAACATCGTTTCCGCTCCCGCCGCTGTTGAGGCCGCTGAGACCGTTGAGGCTGTTGCCGAGACCGCTCCCGTTGCCGAGGCCGCCGCTGCCACTGCTGTTGTTGCCGCTGTTGCTGCCGAGGAAGCCGCTCCCACCGCTGAGGCTGTGACCGAGACTGTTGAAGTCGCTTCCGAGGAAGCCACTGAGACCGTCGCTGAGACCGCCGAAGCCGCTGAGGCTGTCGCCGAGGAAGCCACTGAGACCGTCGCTGAGACCGC
>JAZSQO010000087.1:0-16266 GCA_045538015.1 Acutalibacteraceae bacterium
CTCAAAGCAAGCGACAGCTTTGACGGCGGCTTCCGCATTTCCGTAAACAACGGAAACGCGTACTACGATTACTCCACAGAGGCCGTAGTGGATATGCTGTCCAACTACCTCAGCCCCAGAATCACTGACCTTCTGAAAGAGGCAGAGTAATTATGGCCGAATATTATCTGATATCACAGCTGCCGTCTCTGGATGCCATCGGCGACAACGCGCCGCTGCCTATCACAGAAGAGCGATTCTGTGAGCTGTGCGGTCGTTTCCTGAAAAAAAAGGCATTTGGCGAGATAGAAGACCTGACCCTTGCGCCGCCCCTGAATCCCGAAAAGTCGAAGTCCGCTCTGGTCGAGGCATGGAACAACGGCGAGCGTGATCTGCGGCTGGCCCTCGGCAAGGCCCGGGCAGAAAAGCTGAACAAGACCTTTGACGGGCAGGGCAGGGTCTTCCCCGCCGAACTGGTCAGAGCGGCCGCTGCCGCCGTGGAAACAGAAAGCCCTCTGGAGGCTGAACTGTTCCTTTCCCGCTATCGCCTGAATTTTCTGGAAACGCTGAGACCGGCAGACGCCTTCTCGAATGATTTTCTGTATTATTACGGGCTTAAGCTCAAGCTGCTCCAGCGCATAAGACAGTTTGACACAAATCAGGGCGAGGAAGCATACAAAAACATTTACGGCTCCATCTTGAATGGAGACGGGTTGGAGGATAATAAATGATCGAAAATAAAGGAAAGGTTGTTAGCATAAACGGAAACCTTGTGTCCGTTGAGTTCGACGGCAATGTTTCCATGAACGAAATATGCTACGTCAAGGTGGATGACACCGCGCTTAAAAGCGAAGTGATCCGCATAAAGGGCAGCATCGCCCAGATCCAGGTCTACGAAATGACCGGCGGCATAAAGTGCGGAGACGAAGTCGAATTCACCGGCGAAATGCTGTCGGCAGAGCTCGGCCCGGGACTGCTCGGTCAGGTCTATGACGGTCTGCAGAATCCGCTGCCTATACTGGCTGAAAAAGCCGGCTGGTTCCTTGAGCGCGGCAACTACGCCGAAGGCATCAGCTCCGAAAAGAAATGGGAATTCACTCCTACGGCAAAGGTTGGAGACACTCTGCGCGCCGGCGAATACATCGGTACCGTTCCGGAAGGCTCCTTTACCCACAAAATCTTTGTACCGTTCTATCTGCTTGGCAGCTACACCCTGAAATCCATAGCCAAGCAGGGCAAATACACCGTAAGGGAAACCATCGCCGTTATCACCGACGAGCGCGGCCATGAGATCCCTCTGTCCATGTCCTTCAAATGGCCGGTCAAGCGCGCGGTTAAATGCTACAGCGAGCGTCTGGCACCGGTGGAGACCATGGAGACCAAGGTACGTCTTATCGACTCCTTCTTCCCCGTGGCCAAGGGCGGCACCTACTGCACTCCCGGCCCCTTCGGCGCCGGCAAGACCGTGCTGCAGCACACCACCTCCAAATACGCAGATGTTGACATCGTTATCATCGCCGCCTGCGGCGAGCGCGCCGGCGAAGTCGTTGAAACACTGACCGAGTTCCCCGAGCTCACCGACCCCAAAACCGGCCGTTCCCTCATGGAGCGCACCATCATCATCTGCAACACCTCTTCCATGCCCGTTGCCTCCCGTGAGGCTTCGGTTTACACCTCTGTGACTCTGGCCGAGTACTACCGCCAGATGGGTCTGCACGTTCTTCTGCTCGCCGACTCCACCTCCCGTTGGGCTCAGGCTCTCCGAGAGATGTCCGGACGTCTGGAGGAGATCCCCGGCGAAGAGGCCTTCCCCGCTTATCTTGAGTCTTACATCGCGGCCTTCTACGAGCGAGCCGGCTATGTCCGTCTGCCCGACGGAAGCACCGGTTCGGTCACCATCGGCGGAACGGTATCTCCTGCCGGCGGTAACTTTGAAGAGCCTGTCACTCAGGCAACCCTGAAGGTCGTGGGCGCTTTCCACGGACTTTCCCGTGAGCGCTCAGACGCGAGAAAGTATCCCGCCATCGACCCGCTCATTTCCTGGTCCAAGTACAACAGTGTCATCGACCGGGAGAAGTCCGAATTCTGCAAGGGAATCATCTTCCATGGCAGCGAAGTCGATTCCATGATGAAGGTCGTCGGCGAAGAGGGCACCACCCTTTCCGATTATATCACCTACCTGAAATCAGAGATGCTCGACGCTGTGTATCTGCAGCAGAACTCCTTTGATCTGGTCGAGGCCAACTGCGGCACCCAGCGCCAGAAATATGTAACTGACAAGCTCATATGTGTTCTGGGCAGCGAGTATGCCCTCTCCGGCAAGGACGACGCCCGTTCCTTCTTCAACCGTATGCGTCAGAGATTTATCAACTGGAATTATACCGAGTTCGGAACCGACGCCTTCAAAAAGGCTGAAGCCGAAATTGACGCTCTGTACAGCGAAGGCAGCGGCAAACTGGAAACCAAAGCAGAACGCTTACTGAAGGACGGTGAATGAGAATGAATAAAGTATACAATAGAATCGAATCCATCACCGGCAGCGTTATTACCGTAAAGGCAACAGGCGTTCGCTACAACGAGCTTGCCCAGATCAACACGCGCTTCGGTAAATCACTGGCACAGGTCAACAAGATCGACGGAGATGTTGTATCGCTGCAGGTATTTGCCGGCGGTCAGGGCGTTTCCACCGGAGACGAGATCCGCTTCCTCGGACGGGAAATGCGCGTTTCCTTCAGCGATGACCTGCTGGGCCGTATTTTCAACGGCTCCGGCGAGCCGAGAGACAAAGGCCCTGCCCTCACCGAAAACATGAAGCCCATCGGCGGCCCCTCGGTCAACCCCACAAAGCGTATTCTCGCCAACCGCATGATGAGAACGAACATTCCCATGATCGATATGTTCAACACGCTGGTCGTTTCTCAGAAGCTCCCTATCTTCTCCATTTCCGGCGAGCCTTACAACCAGCTTCTTGCCCGCATCGCCATGCAGGCCGAGGCCGATGTTATCGTTCTCGGCGGCATGGGTCTAAAATACGACGACTTCCTCTACTTCAAGGATGAGCTTTCAAAGGGCGGCGCTCTGAGCAAGACCGTCATGTTCATCCACACCGCCTCCGACCCCACCGTTGAGTGCATGATGATCCCCGACATGGTTCTGGCCACAGCCGAGCAGTTCGCTCTGCAGAACAAGGACGTGCTGGTGCTGCTCACCGACATGACCAACTTCGCCGACGCCATGAAGGAAATCGCCATCACTCAGGAGCAGGTTCCCTCCAACCGCGGATATCCCGGTGATCTTTATTCCCAGCTGGCAGCCCGCTACGAAAAGGCCGTTGACTTTGCCGATTCCGGCTCGGTCACCGTTCTGGCGGTCACCACCATGCCCGGCGACGATGTAACCCATCCCGTTCCCGACAACACCGGCTACATCACAGAGGGTCAGTACTATCTCAAGGGCGGCCGCATCGAGCCCTTCGGCTCTCTTTCCCGTCTGAAGCAGAATGTAAACGGAAAGACCCGCAAGGATCACCGCGCTCTTATGGACGGAATGATCCGTCTGTATTCCTCCTATAAGGAGACTCTTGAAAAGAAGAACATGGGCTTCTCCATGAGCCGCTGGGATGAAAAGCTCCTGAAGTACGGCGTGCTCTTTGAAAACAAGATGATGGATCTGTCGGTCAATCTTTCCCTCGAGGATTCGCTGGATCTGGGCTGGGAGATTCTTGCCGACTGCTTCACCAAGGACGAAACCGGTATAAAGTCAGACCTCACCGACGAATTCTGGCCTGAAAAGTAAGGGGGTCTGGAAGCTTGGCAAAAATCAAACTGACAAAAAACGAGTTAAAGGTACAGAAGGACGCTCTCAAGATGTACCGGAGATATTTGCCTACTCTGACCCTGAAAAAACAGCAGCTCCAGGCCGAGATACGAACCATTGAAGCCAAAGCAAACGCGGTGAGAACCGAAAAAGCCGCGCTTGAAAAGGGCTTCAGGGACTGGATCGCTGTTTTCAGCGAAAAAGACGCTTTCCCCGACGGCATAATCACGGTGAGCAACATCCGCAAGGGCACCGGAAACATCGCGGGTGTTGAGATCCCGACCTTTGAGGGAGCCGATTTTTCCAGAGGAGACTATGACCTCTACTACACTCCCCTTTGGGTGGATCTGGCCGCCAATCATATGGAGAAGGCCATGTCCCTCGATCTGGAGGCCGAGGTTCTGGACGAGCAGGTAAGGCTTCTGGAAGCGGAGCTTCTGTCCACCTCCCAGAGAGTCAATCTGTTTGAAAAGGTGAAGATCCCCGAAACCGAGGACAACATCAGAAAGATATCCATTTATCTTGCGGATCAGCAGGTCAACGCTGTTGTCCGCTCGAAAATATCCAAACGCAAGATAGCTCTTCGCAACGCGGAATCCTCCGAAAGGGAGGTGTACGCATTATGATAGTACCTATGAAAAAAGTTTCTCTCATAACCATGGGAGATAAAAAAGAGGACACGCTCAGAAGACTTCGCGAGCTGGGAACCGTTCATGTTGAAATAACGGAAGGCTCCAGTGAGCGGATCGGCACTCTCCGGGAGCAGATTTCCCTGCTGGAAGGCGCGCTGTATATCCTTGGAAAAGCAAAGGACGCCGAGCAGAAGGATGCCAACACCACGGAGGCTCTGTCCGCCGCGGCTGAGATCATTGCTCTTTCCGAAGAAAAGCAGCGCTGCCAGTCGGAGCAGATCGCTCTTAACGCCGAGCTTGAACGGCTCAGCGACTGGGGCGACATCGACCCGGAAAGCATCGGCGAGCTGCAGTCCGAGGGCATTGAGCTGCATTTCCATGAGCTGTCCAAAGCCGAGTACGCGGCACTCCCCGAGAGTGTAAAGACCGTAAAGCTCGGCGAGGGCAAGTCTTCGGTGAAGTTCCTGCTGCTCGCTCCCGACTCGGAGGAGGGCAAAGAAATCGCCTCTTCGCTGAGCGGAAGCCGGCTGGTTCTGCCAAAAATGTCCACCGCTGACATGAGGCAGAGCATCGCCGACCTGAGCGCGCGTATCGAAGACATAGACAAGCAGACCGCCTCCTGCGGCTGCTATGTCCGGAGCATGAAAAACGCCATAGAGGCCTTTGAGAAGGAAATAGAATTTGAAATCTATGCCACTGGCATGGACGATGAGAACCTCTCCTCCGACAACAGCCGTGCGGTTTCCGTTGCCTATTTCAAAGGATACATCGAGGCGGACAATATTGACGCTCTCAGGCAGGCGGCCACGGAAAACTCCTGGGGACTTCTTGTGGAAGATCCCACCGAAGAGGATAATGTTCCCACCAAGCTGAAAAACAACAGGTTTGTCAGCCTCATTTATCCCCTGACCGACTTTCTGGGAACGGTGCCCGGATATTTCGAGCACGACATTTCCGGCTGGTTCCTTTTATTTATCCTCATATTCTTTGGCATTATCTTCGGAGACGGCGGCTACGGACTGCTGATATCCGCAGTCGCGGCCGTTCCGCTGGTGAAATCTCTGCTTGCCCGAAAGCCGGTTCCGCCCGTTGTTCTGCTTCTGGGGCTTTTCGGCCTTTCCACCATACTGTGGGGCACCCTTACCTGCACATGGTTCGGCCTCGCTCCCGAGCAGCTTCCCCAGTGGCTCAAGTCGCTGTCCATACCGGTCATTTCCAACGTCTACGCCGATAAGATCTGGCAGCTTCCATGGACACCCGAGGGAGTGGGACTTACCACCAGCCAGAACCTGCAGATATTCTGCTTCACGCTGGCCCTCGTTCAGCTGTCGGCCGCTCATGTCATCGGCGCTGTGCGAAACAGAAAGTCGGCAAAGATGCTCGGCGATATCGGCTCCATACTGCAGCTGGTGGGCATTTACTATCTGGTGCTCAGCCTCGTGGTAAACGCCGAGGTATTCAGCTTCGGACTGGTAATCGGCGGTATTCCCGTGGGCACTGTGGCCATCGCGCTTATCGGAATAGGCTTCGTGATGAGCTTTGTCTTCTCCAACTACGAGGGCAGCATAGTCAAGTCTATTCTTTCCAGCCTTACCAACATCGTGTCGGTACTGCTCGGCGTGGTAAATGTATTCTCGGATATCGTTTCCTATATCCGGCTCTGGGCTGTCGGCCTTGCCGGCGCGGCAATTTCCGCAACGGTAAACGAGCTGGCCGGCCCCTTCCTCGGCAACCTTATGCTCCTGATCGTTGCGATCGTGCTTCTGATCTTCGGCCACGGACTTAACATGATCCTGAATGTTCTGTCGGTCATCGTTCACGGAATCCGACTCAACACTCTGGAGTTCTCTTCCCACCTTGATATGTCCTGGAGCGGACATAAATTCAAACCCTTCAAAGAATAAACCGATAAGAATTTACAAAGGAGAATTATTATGAATTTAGGAACACTTGCAACAGCGCTGGTCATGGGCATCGCCGCTATCGGCTCCGCCTTCGGAATCAATGCCGCCGGTCAGGCTGCCATCGGCGCATGGAAAAAATGCTACATGAGCAACAAGGCCGCCCCCTTCATCCTCACCGTTTTCGCCGGTGCTCCCCTTACTCAGACCATCTACGGCTTCCTTCTGATGCAGCAGATGAAGTCCTCCACCGCTGCCCCCGAGTTCCTGCTGGGTCTGGGCATCGCCTCCGGTATCGCAATGGCTCTCTCCGCCGTTTTCCAGGGCAAGGCCGGCGCCGCCGGCGCTGACGCACTGGCCGAGACCGGCAAGGGCTTCGCTCAGTACATCACCGTTGTTGGTCTTTGCGAAACCGTCGCTCTGTTCGCGCTGGTTTTCAGCATGGTCGCTCTGGGCTGATTTCAGCACCACCGGCTCTGCTTCAAAGCTCTTAATCAAAGCATAAAACCAAAATAGTTTTGAGCGATGATCCGAAATGATCGTCACTCAAAAGCATAAGCAGCGAGGAACGTGGCCTTTCCGGCTCGTTCCTCGCTGCTTTTCTCAGCTTTTATCTTGGCTTCATTGGCCGCTGGGAGGGATTATCCAGCAGGCGTCCATGCTCGTCAAAGCGCGAGCCGTGGCAGGGGCAGTCCCATGTGTGCTCGGCGGCGTTCCACTTCAAAGCGCAGCCCAGATGCGGGCAGCGCGGCCGGGACAATGTGAGGATATCCTTTGCCGAGTGGGCGATATTGGCCGCCAGCTGCGGTGTCAGCATGGAGCGGGAGGGCGAAAACACCCGGGCTTGTGCCGGAGCTCGCCCCAGAATCAGTCCGGTAAGCAGCTCGGCGGCCACCATGGACGAGGTCATTCCCCACTTGTTGAAGCCGGCGGCCACATACCAATCCGGTGTCAGCGCCGAATAATTGCCGATGTAGGGTATGCCGTCGAGGGTCATGCAGTCCTGAGTGGCCCAGCGGTATTTTGCCTTGGCTCCCGGAAAGAGCCGGGCGGCGGTTTCTTCCAGCGCCGCCCATCCGCCGCCCGGTTCACCGGTGCGGTGGCTCTGGCCGCCCATCAGCAGGAAATCTCCATACCTCCGGAAGGAAAGCCCGCCCGGCGAATCGTCGAGGTACATTCCCTTCAGCTCCGGAGCCTTCTCCAGCGCGATGACATAGGAGCGGCTCTGGTACAGCTTGAGGAAATAACTGCCGTGGCGGTTGATAAAAGGAAAATGAGTGGCGACTATTATCTTCCCCGCCGTTATCGAGCCCTTGGGCGTGCGGGCGGTATTGCCTTTAAGGGAGAGCACCGGGGAGTGCTCGTATATCCTCAGTCCCCGGGCGATACGCGCGGCAAATTTCAGCGGATGGAACTGCGCCTGATGGCTCACCCGTACGCCCAGCGCCTCGAAGGGCAGGTCAAGGCGATCGGTAAGCTCGGCCTGCACGCCGACGCATCTGAGCACGCCTGCTTCCCTCTCGATGGATTCCCGGTCGACCCGGGAATAAACATAGGCGTCCTGCCGCTCAAAGCCGCAGTCAGCTCCGCGGCACATGGCGGCGTACCGCTCCACGGCGCTCATGTTGGCGCTGTAATACTGTCTGGCGGTCTCAAGACCGTATCGGTCGATTATCTTCCCGCACCGCAGGCCGTGAAGGGCGGTGATCTTGGCCGTGGTGTTTTTGGTCACGCCGCGGCATATTCTGTCCGCCTCCAGCAGGGCGCAGTCTATCCCCGCATCCGTTAGCAGGCGGGCGCACAGCAATCCCGCCATCCCGCCGCCGATCACCAGCACATCCGCCCGCTCGTCTCCCCGCAGTGCCCGGTATTCCGGCATTGTCACACCGTCGCGCCAAAGAGAATCCATACTATCACCCCGGGTTATCTTTCCCGTGGGACGGCGGTTAATGCGTGGGCGGAATATAATTAATCCGGCCTGCGGAAGTGAAGGCAGGCCGGATTTTCGCGCATGGTTTTGTGGGGTCGTCAAATTGTGATTTGGTCACTTCTTTTTCTTTATCAGCAAGCAAACAATCAAAGCCGCGATACAGCAGATAAAAGGCGAAACATAGTCCGCGATCAATCCGCCGACAGTCGCGCCGCTCCAGTGCGGAGAGGTGAAATAGAGATATGTTCCCCATGCGGCAAACGCTCCTGTAAGCAGGGCCGGTATTGCCTTGATGATGCTCCGTTTTCCGATTCTGCACAGCAATACCTGCACGGCAAGCGATGGGATAACTCTAAGAATCAAGGACATTGCCCCATCCCACGCCGCAAATGGCCAAAGCAGCAACATGATCGGCACAACCACAGCAATAGCAAGCAGAATGTTTGCTGTTTTTTTCATGTCAGCCGCCTCCTTTGTCATATTCTTATTCGCCCGCCGGGCTTCACAGCTGCAGCGCCGTTTCCAGCGCTATATATAATTTGCCAAAATCGTGGTTCGCGCTGTTCAGTCCTTCGATCTCGTAGCCGCTGGCTTCCAGAACATCGCCCGCTTCGAGGAAATTGTACAGCTCAAGGCCGTAGAAATCGCACACGGCCTGCACTCCCGCAAGCTCCATTTCCACCGCGATGCAGCCCTCCTCCTTGAGCTTTGTGACAAGTCCTATGGTTTCCCGGAGCATGGAATCAGTAGTCCACACTCTCCCCTGCACATAGAGCACGGCCAGCCGATCAAATATGGCGGCGAGCTTATCGCTGTTCTTTACGCTTATGTAGTCGGACGGCGGGGCGTAGTAGTAGGAACAGCCCTCTCCCCGGTAGCTTTCAGTGGGGACGATGAAACGGCCGTTGGTCTTTTCTCTGTCCAGACTGCCGCAGGAGCCGAACATAATGAACTTTGTGGCGCCGGTCTGCCAGTGTGTCTCGTAGCACCACGACGAAGCCACCGCGGAGCCTACTCCGGTCAAATAAAAGGCAAGGTCTCTGCCCTTGTAATTGAAGCTGTAAACAGGCACATTTCCGTTGCAGGCGGTCAGCTCGGCTATCTGCTTGCATTCGTATGTTTCAAGCAGATGGGTATGAATCTCCTTGGAGAAGATGACAAGGCATATATCGACAAGGTGTCTGGGTTCGCCGTAAAAATCCTTCAAGCTGATGAGGGGCTCTGAGCTGATATCGTAGCAATCTGTAATCATGGTTTTCTCCTTTGGCGGGTCGGTTAATCCGGGTTTATCGTTTGTCTGCGTCGCAAGCTACATCCGTAAGGGGAATCGCGATGTTCACAAGTCTGTTTACCGGGCACTCCACGCAGAACATCTCGCTGGAGGCATAGAAAGTTTCCCAGCCGTCTGATCCTTCGCAGAAATCACGGAAGCTGATGGGATGCTGACTTCTGAGCCATTCCTGCTCATTATAATACGATCGGCGATTCAAAAACATTATCCTCTTTGTTCTCCGGAACGGAAACCATCACATACATAGCCTTTGCGTACCTATGAATGTGCCTGACCACTTCGTTTTCCATTGTCATCCACCCTTGCAGAATTATCGCTCTGTTGACTTGCGGGCTGTGCCATGCACGCCGGCAATAAGGGCGTATCAGAGATTGAGCACCTTCTTGATGGTGGCTTCGCCCTTTTCCAGCGAAGCTACGCCGGTTCGGCATATCTCGAGAATGGTGTAGTCACGCATAAGGTTGATGAAATCGTCGATGCGGCGGCTGTCGCCGGTCAGGCTGAACACCATGGAGCGCTTGGAGTAGTCCTCTATCCGCGCGCCGAAGGCGTCGGCGGCGGTGCGGATGTCGCCCCGGGTCTCCGGGTCATTTTCCATCTTGATGAGCAGAAGCTCACAGCTGACCGAATTGTCCCTTGTGAGCTCCTTGATGGAGCACACATCAGGCAGCTTGTACAGCTGATTGATGAGCTGCTGCTTGTTCAGCTCGTCTCCGTCGAAGATGACGGTGATGCGGGAATACTCATTGGATTCGGTTTCGCTGACGGTCAGCGAGCTTATGTTGAACTGGCGGCGGCGGAACATACTGGTGACCCGGTTGAGCACACCGGACTGGTTGCGCACCAGCACCGCCATTATATATCTGTTCATTCTACTGCTTGCCTGCCTTTACTATGATATCTTCCACGGTGCCTCCCGGAGGAAGCATTGGAAGGACAAACTCGTCCTTGTCTATGGCACAGTCTATCACATAGGGGACTGTGCTGTCAAACGCTCTTGTCAGGGCGCTGTCAAGCCCGTCAAGGTCGCTCACCCGCTCGCCGTCGGCTCCGAATGCCCGGGCAACGGCCACAAAGTCGGTGGCGCGGTCGAGGACGGTGCCGGAGTAGTGCCGCTCGTAGAAGAGGGTCTGCCACTGGCGCACCATGCCCAGCACGCCGTTGTTCATTATCAGAATGACCACGGGCACCTTGCAGGAAACGGCGGTGGCCAGCTCGTTGAGGCACATACCGAAGCTGCCGTCGCCGGTGATGAGCACACTGCGCTCTCCGGCTCCGATGGCGGAGCCGATGGCCGCGCCGAGGCCGAAGCCCATGGTGCCGAGGCCGCCGCTGGAAACAAAACGGCGGGTCTTGCGGAACACAAGATTCTGAGCCGCCCACACCTGATGCTGACCCACATCGGTGACAATGGGCGTGGTGTCACCCAGACGGTCGTTGAGGGCCATGATGACATTCTTGGGCGTCATGCCCTCCCGGCGGTCGAGGGTGCGTTCCTCGGTCTGGCGCAGGCGCTGTACCGTCTGCTGCCACTGGGGACGTTCGACCTTTTTAATGAGGGGCAGGAGCTTCTGCAGGGTGAGCTTGATATCGGCCCGCAGTCCGTGGGCGGCGACCACCGCCTTGGACAGCTCCGAGCCGTCGATGTCGATGTGCACGATCTGGGTTCCGGCGGCGAATTTGCTGCGGTCGCCGGTCACGCGGTCGTTGAAGCGCACGCCGAGGGAGACGATGCAGTCGGCCTCGTGCATGGCCATGGAGGATGCGTAGTGGCCGTGCATTCCCTGCATTCCGAGGAATCGGGGATGTCCGGTGGGCACTGCCGAAAGTCCCATCATGGAGCAGCCCATAGGCGCGTCGATCCTTTCGGCCAGTTCAAGCATTTCCGGCTGAGCCTCGCTGGAGATGACTCCGCCGCCGAAGTATATATAGGGGCGCTGGCAGGAGTTGATGCACTGGGCCGCTTCGGCAATGCGGATATCCTTGGCGGCGAATTTCTCCATCGGCTCGGCGGGCGGCTGAGGAGTGTATTCGCACACCGCTGTCTGGACATCCTTGGGCACATCCACAAGCACCGGACCGGGACGGCCGGACATGGCCAGACGGAAGGCCTCGCGGATGGTGTCGGCCAGCTGTTCCACTCTGCCCACGAAGTAGTTGTGCTTGGTTATGGGCAGGGTTATGCCGGTGATGTCTATCTCCTGAAAGCTGTCGGTGCCTATCTGATAGGTGGGCACATTGCCGCAGATGGCCACCAGCGGCACGGAATCGAGGTGAGCCGTGGCGATGCCGGTGACCAGATTGGTGGCGCCGGGGCCGGAGGTGGCCATGGCTACGCCCACCCGTCCGGTGGTTCGGGCGTAGCCGTCGGCGGCGTGAGCCGCGCCCTGCTCGTGGGCGGTGAGAATGTGTTTTATCTCTCCGCTGTATTTATAAAGGGAATCGTAGACATCAAGGATCTGGCCTCCGGGATAACCGAAGACCACCTCGCAGCCCTGCTCTATCAGAGTGCGCACGATTATATCCGCGCCGGTAAGCCGCATAAGCTCAATTCCTCCTGATCTGTTCGGTCGTAATGATGATTTTATTCTTTCTCGGCAATGACCTCGACCTCAACAAGGGCGCCCTTGGGCAGGGTCTTTACCGCCACGCAGGAGCGGGCGGGCTTGCCGGTAAAATACTGGGAATAAACCTCGTTGAAGGCGGCGAAGTCGTCCATGGAAGCAAGATAGCAGGTGGTCTTTACCGCTCTTTCGAGGGAGCTGCCGGCAGCCCTGAGGACCTCGGCGAGGTTTTTGCACACCTGATGGGTCTGCTCGGCGGCATTTTCTCCCACCAGCTGTCCGGTGACCGGACACAGGGGAATCTGGCCCGAGGTGAATACAAGGTTTCCCACGGCGATGGCCTGAGAATAGGGGCCGATGGCCTGCGGTGCGTTGTCGGTATGAATGATGGCGCTCATGTAAATTTCTCCTTTCGCCGCTCTGTTTCGTTTGCAAAAACACCCCGCGGGGCGCAGGGTGTTTGGATGGGGGCCACTGAGTAAATCTGCAAGCAAGGTGTGATTTATTCAGTGGCTCCCTTTTTACCAGTGATAGTCGTTCATGCCGTTGTGGTTGCGGAAGCCGTCGCGTATCTTGTCGAAGTGGTCGTTGTATCGCCAGCTGCCGTTGGTGGAGCCGTAGGTGGAGTAAAGGTCAAATTCCACATCGGGACGTTTTTCCATAAACTCCCGCTTGGTGGCGCGCGACATTCCGCCGCCGCACATCCACACCCGCTCGAGGTACTCGTGCTCGTAGAGTACAGACGGGTCGGAGATCCAGTTCCAGCAGAAGTTGACATCGGTCAGGTTGGGCATATACTGCAGCACCGAAATATCGGTGATGCTGTTGATGAACATTTCGATATACTCCATCTTGGTCAGCTTGTAGAGGCCGGAGATGTCGGAAATGCGGTTGTCGGCAAGGATGAGTACCTTGAGGTTGGTCAGGTTTTCAAAGGGCTCCACACTGGTGATGGAGTTGTGGCCGAGATCGAGCATCTCAAGGTCGGTGCAGTAGCGAAGCACCGACACCTCTTTATCCACCAGACGATAGCTGGGAGGGTCTCCGTTGAGGGTGGAGAAGGCGGTGGCATCGGTGCGCAGCGACCATTTGCCGAAATAGACCCGCCAGACGATCTTGACGCTCTCGTGCTTGCGGTTGAGCTCGTCCAGCTTTTCGTTGCTCAGTCCGCAGTCGCAGATGATGAGCTTTTCCAGCCGGGGCAGATAGTCGAGCAGGCGATCCAGCTCGTCGGGATCCTCCACCTTGGTGCCGCTGAGATCGACCTCGGTATCCTCCGAGGTTATTCTGGTGCCCAGCAGCTCCACTTCCCATTTTACATCGCATTCGGTGGCGTTTTCAGCAAATTCAAGGATGCTGTCGTATTCGGTGCAGCCGGTGAAATCCGCCGAAAGCAGATTGGGCATATACTCCAGCAGCTGAAAATCCTTTTTCTCCGCATCGGGCAAAACGAGGTCGGTTTCGTCGCTGCTGTAGGTCTCGCCGCACAGAGGAACCGTCCAGCGCACCTTGCAGTCGGTCATGGCGCGGCTGTATTCCATCAGCCACTCATACTCCTCGCAGTCGGTGACCGAAAGCTCGGTGAGGCTGTCGAAGAAGCGGAGCATCTCAAGGTCTTCCTCCGTGGGCGCCTTCAGCTCCAGCTTTTTGCTGTCGCTGTCGTAAACCCGTCCGGCAATGGGAACCGACCAGACCAGCCGGCACTCGGGCAGCCGCTCGCCGATCTCGTCCGCCTGCTCGGTGGTCAGCACAGAATCGCGCAGGTCGATATACTCAAGGGATTCCATTTTGCACAGGCGGTCGATGTCGATCTCCCGGGAGCCGCGCAGCTCGATGCTGGTGTTTTCCCGTTTGTACACCTCGCCTCCGTAGCATACATAGTGACTGTCGAGAAAGATAAGCACCATCACTATGGCGGCCATGACGCACACGACCAGCGCCGTTCTCAGCGCGTTGTTCGAGGCGGTGTGCGGTCTTTTCCTTGTGTATCCCATTTTGTTCCTCCCGGTCTGATAAGTCAGCCGCTCACCGGCGGCGTTTTTTTACTGCTCCGCGCTTTCCTGCTCCTGAGCCATGCGGGACAGCTCTGCCTTGCCGAGGTCGTTGGTGTACATCTCGTTCTTATAAACAAACAGACGGCAGAAAAGGAACTCCAGCACGAAGTTGAGGATCATGGTAGCGGCCAGAACGATGTATTCGTTGACGCCCATGCGGGTCACCCACTCGCCGCCGAGGGTGGAGAGGGGCGTGAACAGACAATAGAAGCCGAACACCTTGAGCATAGCGATGGGCACATTATTGGCCGACTTGAAGGTGAAGCGGCGGTTGAGGGTGAAGTTCCACAGCACCGACAGCACCAGCGAGATAAGATAGCAGGGCCAGTAGGGCATATCGGTCAGCATTTCCAGCAGGGTGAAGGAACCTATCTGAATCACGCCGGCGGAAATGGAAAAGAGCAGAAACTTTATGGACTGCACAAGGTTCTGCTTGGCGGTGGGAACCACCGGCTGGGTCTGATTCGCGGCTTCGGTGGTGACTTCTGCTGTTTCGTTGATGATCTCGCTCATTTTTTTCTCCCTTTCTTTTCTTTCATGTGTATTTTCCCACGGCGTTCTCCTGCCAGAGAGCGCCGCTTATTGCATTTCTATTCCCTTGCGGCGAAGGAAAGCGGTCATGGCTTCTTTCCTCCGCTCCAGCTCGGCGGCTGCCTCCGCCAGCCGGTCGGGATCATTCAGTATTTCCTCCAGCGGGTCAAGGTAGTGCTCCCGAAGATAGCTGTCCGGGTCAAAGGGAATGCCGGTGGCTTTTCTGAGCCGATCCATATCCAGCTCTCCCGCGGTCTTTACCCACACCAGCCCGTCCCTTGAAAAGGCATCGAAGCCGATGTCTCCCCGTTCCCGGACGGCGTATTCTATGTAGGCGGGAAGGCTGCCCACTTTTTCATAGACCGGCAGTATCAGCTTTTCCACCTCTCGCAGTGCCCCACGCAGCACATCCTCAAGGGTGTCATCCTCATAGACAAAGCAATAGCTTTGCCATGGTATCTCGCATTGCAGCTCCATGGGCAGAAAGCTGTAAAGCATACGGCTGCAGTCGGTCAAGCCGGCAGCACCTTTGCCCTCGGCGTACACCGAGCGGATGGTGGTGTGGATGTCGAATATCCTTTTGCTGAGCTTTTTGGCCCGGATGACATGGATAAGCTCTCCGCCAACCGGGCGCGCCAGCATTGTTTCGCCGACCGGAGCATACCCACGGCCTGCAAGACCGCTTGCAAACACTCTTTCAAATGCCTGCTGAAATTCAATATCCTTCGCCATTTATCAGCGAGACTGCTTTCTGCCGGAGGCGAGAATGGTCAGCACGATGATGTGAACGAGCAGGATGGCGAAGAAGCCGATCTGAAGCGAGGAGTCGGAAATGGACACCAGCTTGGTCTGCCTTGTTGCCGTATTGACCAGCCACATGGCCAGCGGGAGCAGCAGTCCCAGCTCGGAGCACAGCATACAGCTCACCCTCTTGCGGCAGGCGGCCATGATGACCAGCAGCAGCGCCGGCAGCAGGGTGGCCGCCGTATAGGCGATGAACCAGCCGTCGGGCTTGACTCCGGAGTGCATAAGCTCAACCGATTTGTTCAGCAGGCTGCTGTAGCTTTCGGGGAGCAGGCCTGCGCCCTCGCTGTATACAGGAGTGGCCACCGACAGCACCAGCGCCACGATCCCCAGCAGCCACGCCAGCACGAACCGGGCCGCTCCGCCTTTTCTTCTTCGGTCGGCCTTTTCGTCGTAGTTGTCGCCTCTGCCCTCACGGGGATTGTGGATACCTATCTTGCGGTCGGTCTGCCGGGCAAACTCGTCGTAGTCGCACAGATGGACATTGGCGTTCACCGCGCCCATGTCAAACACACGGGTGGAGCCGTCGGGACTCTCGTCCTCGGAGTAGTCTTCGTCGTCCTCGGAGTAGTCTTCATCGCCCTCGGAGTAGTCTTCGTCATCCTCAGAGTAGTCTTCCTCGTCCTCGGAGTAGTCTTCCTCGTCCTCGGAGTAGTCTTCCTCGTCCTCGGAATAGTCTTCGTCATCCTCAGAGTAGTCTTCGTCATCCTCAGAGTAGTCTTCGTCATCCTCAGAGTAGTCTTCGTCATCCTCGGAGTAATCTT
>JAZSQO010000138.1:0-2543 GCA_045538015.1 Acutalibacteraceae bacterium
ACAATTCCCGTTTTAGAACTTAAGCACGATCTTGCTTGCATCTTTTCCGTCATACTTCACAAAAATGCTCACCCATTTGAAGCGCTTGCGATTCAAATGTTTACACCAAAGTATTGGTTCCGCTTTTTGTATCGTCTGACAGAAAATCTGACTGCGCAATATCGCACTTAGAATTATGCGGTATTGCCTTAAAACTTTGGCAAAGTTTTGCGCGGCGAAAAACAAAGAGAGAGTTATTCGGAGGGAAAAGATCATGTTCCAGATGTCAATGACGGTGCTGGTGCAGCTGATCGGTCTGGCGCTTACGATAGGCCTGATCGTGGCTGTGTGGAAGCAGAAGCAGTCCAATATGCGCACGCTGCTGCAGTGGAACAGCGTGGGAGTGGCGCTGTATCTGCTTTCCTATATTTACGAGCTGCTGTCCTCAACGCCTCAGGAGGCGCTGCTGGCCTTTACATACGAGTGCTTTGCCATGAGCGCCATAGTGGTGCTGATGGCGCAGTTCTCCAGCGAATACTGCGAGTCAAAGCTGAACCACTGGATACGCCACGGCCTGTTCATCGTCATCGGCGTTTGCACCATACTGGCTCTGACGGCCAAGCACCATCGGCTTATGATAACACGCTACTGGCTGGGCAGCCTCGGCGGCGGAGCCGGAGTTCTCAAGTCGGACAAGGGTGTGTTCTACTATGTCTACGCCGGTGCCATGATTCTGGCCATCCTGCTGGCCGTTGCCGACGCGATAATCGCCTTTTTCCGCGCCGATTCGGGCAACAGAAAGCGCTCCTGCGCGATGCTGATGCTGGCCTGTCTGCTGGGCATGGGCTTTGTGGTCACCAGAATATTCGGCCTTTACGGCGGCAGCATCCTGCTCATTCTCATGACCCTTTGCTTCCTTATCCTCACCTCCCGCTACAAGATCTTTGACCTTGCCACCGTGGCCAAGGACAACATCCTTCAGGCCGTCAGCGAGGCCATCGTGGTGCTCAACGGCGAGGGCGAGGTCATCTACTGCAACAATGTCGCTCAGGACACCTTCTCCGAGCTGAACGGCGACGGCAAGGACAAGTTCGTGGCCGAGATCCTCCGCTCCGAGGGTAAGAGCTTTATCTATGGTGAAAACGATTACGAATGGAAATCCAACGGCATCTACAACGGCAAGCACTTTGAGGGCGTGGCGCTGTGCATCTCCGACGTGACCTACCTCAAGAGCGACAACCGTATGCTGACCACCAAGGTGGACGAGCAGACCCGCAAGATCCGCGAGCAGTCCCGCAAGCTGGCCGAGACCCAGCAGCAGATAATCATCAGCATGGCCGAGCTTATCGACAGCCGCGGCCAGAACGGCGAACACTTCAAGCGCACCTCGGCCATCGTGGCGCTCCTCGCCCGCACCATGCAGGCAAGAGGCTTTTTCAGCAACACCCTCTCCGAGGCCTTCATCGAGCGGCTGACCAAGGCCGCGCCGCTGTACGACATCGGCAAGATCGTCATTCCCGACACCGTTCTCCAGAAGCCCGGCCGCTTCACCCCCGAGGAGTTTGAGCTGATGAAGACCCACACCACCGAGGGCGGCCGCCTTATCCGCAGCACTCTCCACCGTCTGGAGGATAAGAAGTTCGTCGACATGGCCTACGACATGGCCACCTATCACCACGAAAAATACGGCGGCGGCGGTTACCCCAACGGCATTTCCGGCGACGCCATTCCCCTCAGCGCCCGCATCATGGCCATCGCCGACGTGTTCGACGAGCTGATTTCCGAGCGTCCCTACAAGACCGCCGTGCCGCTGGTTCAGGCCTTCAAGATGATCGAGGCCGGCAAGGGCAGTCATTTTGACCCGGTGGTCACCGATGTTTTCGTCAGCCTGCGCTCCCGCATCGAGGAGCTTATCAGAGAATAAACCGGAGTATTCGGTCTGGGAGGCGTGTCCCCAAGGGGATGCGCCTCCTTTTCGTGCAAATGTATTATTGATATTACACCAAAAAGATGGTATAATAGACCCGCAAAACTGAGATAAACCCACAATCTGTCAATAATAAGGTGATCCCAATGAAATTATATATCGTCCGCCACGCCGATCCCGACTACTCCATCGACTCCCTTACGGAAAAGGGATGGCGCGAGGCGAAGCTGCTGGCGGACAGGCTGTGCGGAATGAAGATCGACGGCATGTATGTTTCTCCGCTGGGAAGAGCCAGAGACACCGCGAAGCCGACGCTGGAGCGGCTGGGCCGGGAGGCTGAGGTGCTGCCGTGGCTGGAGGAGTTCCGGGGGAAGATCATCAGTCCCAACACCGGAGAAAGAAAAATTCCGTGGAATCTTGCACCGCAGTACTGGACGAAGCAGCCGGAGCTCTACGACAAGGACGGCTGGCGGGAGCACGGGCTGTACCGCGCAGGAAATGTTGCCGAAATCTATGATGAAACGGCGGCAGGCATGGACCGTCTGCTGGCGAGCTATGGATATGTCCGGGACGGCGGAATTTATCGCTGCGCGGACAACGACGATACGACCATCGTGCTGTTCTGCCATTTCGCGCT